>CALELH010000543.1 GCA_937902595.1 uncultured Myxococcales bacterium | reverse complement strand
TGGTCGGGGTTTTCAAGGTCCGGGCAGTTGTCTACGTCGTCGGGGACAGCGTCCGTATCGCGATCTAACCTGGGAGCAAGATCCGTTTCGGAACCCGAATCTGGTGGTGTAATCATGGCGTCTCGATCGCCTGGAACGGTCACGCCCTGGTCATTATCGTCGTTGGGTACGCAGCGCTTCGATTCTAGGTCGCACAAAGACTCTGATGGGCAATCCTGGTCCTTTGAGCAGGGCGCTGCTCCTGTGGCGGCGTAGTCCTGGCAACCCACTAGGGACATGACGAACAGGATGACGATCCTAGTCACGATTGTCTCCGGGGTGAGCTGTACAGGTTGGATACAATGTGCTGGGCTCCTGGGTGTTAGTCTCAATGCAATTGGAACTGGACTCGGGGCTCTCTTCATTGAGGCCCGCTTCGCCCGACCAGGCATGAACATGGAGTCAGCGTGATGAGCACGCTTTGGGCGTCTTAGGCCTCTGTTTTAAAGACGTAGGCCGACTGGTTTCTTACGGATTTTGTTTATCTTTCTTATGGCGGGAGCCGATAGGTGGACAGGTCACGCCGTTCAGGCGTGATGGCGTTACTTGCGGTCAAAGATTCTAGATGAGCGCAGCTGTTGCGCAGAGCTAGTGGTGTACCTCGCTGCTGGTCGACTCGAGGTGCAGCCTGGACCTCTGTCCTTCATTAGGCGGTTCGGTTTAGTGAGGCTGGCGTCTTCTGATTAATGAGCTTTCTACGCTGCTTGGTGAGCCGCTCGACGCCGTTGGTGAGGCCTGCTCTCGTGTATGCGTCCAAGAGCAAATCAATGAGCCTGTCCGCGCGTTGCACGTGGCCCACGGCGGCAGTGTGGTCTATGCTGAACTCGATCAGTTCCCCCATTTTGACCTTGAATTTTCCTTGAGTCATGAGCTCTTTGAGCTCCGCGAAGGACGCCTCCCATTCGCGCCAACGACCTATACGGGCGAAGCCTCCAAGAAATGGCCCGATCATCATGCGCGAGATCATCACCCGCGCGCTTCGTTTCATGCCCTCGGAGCAGATGCCCTGGAGTCGCATTCCCTCATCATAGTTACCAAGCTGGATCTCGCAGATCGCCAGCGCCATCATGGCTGCGAGCTTTAGCTCGGCGGCGCCTACAGCTGAGAGCGCCTCGATGGCGCTTCTCGCTGCATTTGCAGCATCAGAGAAGCTCTCGGTCATCATGAATAGCTCCACCCGACCGTGGAGAACCATCCCTAAACGGACGCGGTTCCCCCACTGGCGTACGTGCTCTTCGAGCTCGATGGACCTCTTCAAAGCCTGGTCCATATCGCCAGCGCTGCAGCTCCGAACGAATCGTTCTGAAGATAGATGAACGAGTATCTGGTTTCTGGCGTTCACAGGGATGGATGTCAGATCAGCGTTGGCTACGACCTGCTCCATCAGTGTGATTTGTTCATTGGCCTTCTCGTTTTGATTTACGTTTCTTAGAGCCCTCGCGAAGAGCGCATGGGCCCGGACTCGCAGCGGGAGATTACTAGAGCTCTCGAGGGTGGCGATGGCCTCCTCAAACATCGAGATCGGACTTGAAGCGGTAGCTGACGCGATTGACGGCCCAGATCCGATGAAGGCTTCATTCAAAAGCGCTTCGGCGAAGAGGTCCGTCTCGGCCTGGGTGTCCATATGTATACGTGCGTGGCCGAGGTGGCGAATGGCTTTGCTATTGTGGCCAAGGGACGACTTCGCCCGGCCCCACCGGACGCGTACGAAGGCCCATCTTCGGTCGGCGCGGGGGACCTTAGCGCGTCGCAGACAGTCGGCCATTCGATAGAGCATATCCAGTTCGCCGTTGAGATCATCGATGCCATTTCTCGACTCTGATGCGCGTTGGAAGGCGCTCACCGCCGCCCAGTAGTGACCGGCAGCCTGGTAGTGACGTCCGACACGATGCCAGGTCACTCGTGGTGAATCCTCTAAGGCCTGTGCGCAGGCTAGGTTCATGAGGGGGGCGCGACGAGCATCAACTGCTTGCCGCTGCAGGCTCTCGCAGAGGAGGGAGTGCGCAAACTCGAAGTCACCTTCGCCTTCATGTTGAATCAGGCCGAACCGCTCCAGGTCATTGAGCAGAGTGAGATCACATTGAATACGAGCATGATGGCAGGCTGCCTCCCAGAGACTCTTATGGAATCGCTGACCCAGCACCGCAGCCAGCTCAAGGGCGAACTGCCGATCGTCCGTACGGTCTAGCCTGAGGGACCTGATTCTGGACTGCCAGATCTCATGGACACTGTCTGGTAGATCGGGGCGCTCCCTAGCCCTGATGTGGAAGCCTGCCTCTGTCCCGAGTAAGCGCTCGGATTGTATCCAATGCTCAAC
>CALELH010000542.1 GCA_937902595.1 uncultured Myxococcales bacterium | reverse complement strand
CGATCGTCAGGCCCTGGGTGAGCGCCGACTCGAGCTCGATGCGCACGAAGTCCCGCGGGTCCTCCAGACGTCGCTCGCCGTCCTGGTCCCGGGCATCAGCCCAGTCCTTACCGATGATGACGAGCATGAGCCCGCATTCGGTGACCGCGTTTTGCAGATAGGTCTTGAAGTTCACGCCGACGGGGATGTTATCGACATCAAAGAAGATGTTCTCTTCTCCGATCTCCCGAGAGAGCTCACGATAGATGCTCGTCGACTCCACCTGCGAGTCGTCTCTTCTATACGAGATGAACACCTTCAAGAACCGTCCCCCTTCACTCCCCAAAGAGGGTAGGAGGATCAAACCCGATCATGCAAGGCCCAGCGATCCGGCGGATAGAGGCTGCATGCCTTAGTATTCGGACAGTGAGCTAAAGTGTTGCACGAAAAATTCGTGTGGCCCTTTTTCTCGCACCTTTTTCGGCACCTTTTTCGGCAGCCGCGGTTTTCGCCTCGCGAGGTCTACGCCATAGACTCAGCACTCCCCTAAACCCTCACTCCCTTACCCCCCTAAACGCCGAAAAATTCGTGTGGCACCTTTTTCGGGCGCTATCTTGTGGATCTCCCGCAGCGTCTGCAAACGCTTATCCTGCGCGCCTTCACGCTCATAGCAATCGGCCAGGAGCCATCGCTTGGGCACGTTTGTGGGCGAGAGAGCACAATATTGCTCGAGATAGCCGCGTGCGCGGGTCCACAGGGCGACGGACCGCTGGTTCTTCGCGTGCTTGAACAGGATACTTGCGAGGCCATCGAGGGCGCGCAGACTTTCAGGGTCCAATTGATGGGCAGTCTCCAAGGCGGTGACCGCGTCCAGCTCCCTCCCCGCCTGGTAGAAGACCTCGCCCTGATTCAAGCGCAGCTGCGCGTCTGACTGCTTCGGCTCAACCGCCTTTTTAAGCTGCGCGCTGGCCTGGTCATATTCTTCGAGGTGGGCATAAACCCTCGCGAGTAAAACCCTCGACTCTACATGGTTTGGCCGAGTCTTAACCAAGGCCCGCAAGGTCTGTTCAGCACGGGACAGGTGCTCGCACAAGGTGGGTTATGTTAACTAAGCGCTACTTGCCAAAGGGGCTTTGAACTTCCTATCCTCTAGTCTAGGGGGGTAGGGACATATGAGAGATCGAATTCTACTGAACTGGCTGCTGAGCCTCGCGCTCGCATTGCCTGGCGCCCTTTGGATTGGGACCGTCGAAGCGAGTCCGCTCATTTTCAAGACCCGAGACCGATTGCTGCCGAAAAAGGGCAAGAGCGTTCGGTCGCGTGGCAAGACTAAGAAGCTTAAGGCTCAGCCTCTCTCCAAGCGGAAGAAGGTCAAATTTAAGGCGTTCTCGGTGTCTGGCCTGAACGCACTGAGGCGGGGCAAGAAGGGCGCAGGGAGCCGCGGCAAAAAACCTAAGACCCTGAAGGCCACGGACATGATTAAGTTACCGCGGGCGAAGGGCGCGCGCGGTAAGGCGAAGCAGATCAAGGTCAGCGAATATCTCCGTCAATTGAACCAACTGGAGAAGAAGCTCAACAGCTGGGGTCACAGCCTACATTCGGGCAAATCCGTCGACGTCGTCTTGAGTCGGAGTCAGGTCAACGAGAAGAGCCTAAAGTCTCAGGAGAAGACCCTCAAAGCCTTCAGAAAGCCTAAAGCTCTGATCATCGATCGCGTGCCCGGATTTATCAAAGCGCGTAAGAAAGGCAGCCGAGGACGCACTAATAAGACAAAGATTCCCAAGACAGCCCGTCTGCTTGGGTCCACGCCCATGTACAAGATTGGGAAGCCCAAGCGAGGTGCGCGCGGCGGCAAGAGCTACAAGCTAGGCAAGACGATGAGCAAGTCTTGGAAGTATGGCGACCAATCCTTGGTGGCTATCGAGACCAAGGCGGAGTCACTCCTCGAAGGGGATGCCTCCGGAGTGAAGGCGACTGGTACCGTGACCGCCGCCGCGTGGCTCTTTGGTCAGAAAAAGAACCTGGCCAATATTGTGGCCGAATTCGAAGGGAAGAACCGGGCAAACGGTGGGAAGGGGACTGTATCCGGGCGATTAACGCTCACCATCGACGGCAAAGAGAAGATTAGTCCACGTTGGACGTCGCCAGGTGTTCATGCGAAGGCCACCAAACCCTTCAAGGACCAATTCAGTTACAAATACAGTTTCTCTGTCGGGCCCATCCCCATGAGCATTGAGCTCGGTCTAACGTACCAGGCAAAGTTCAGCGCGAACGGGCGCTTGGAACCAAACACGGTCTCCGCTGAGTTTCTCGCTACGGTCGAGTCGGACGCCTTCGCCCGGTACGCGCTCCTCGACTTTCAAGTGGCGAGCGGTGGTGTGGATTGTACCTTGAAGCCTCTGGATGCGGAGATCTCCATTTGGGCGGACGTTGGGCTTGGAGCTGACGACCAACAGCTCTACGTCTGGGGGTATGGGTCCGGCACCCTCGCGGTGGACGCGCTCTCCGGCACGCTCGGGGCCTGGGTAAAGGTCGGGGTTCCTGACACCATCCTGAACTTCAAGTATCGACACGAGTTCTTTAAGTGGAAGGGGGTCCAAGCGAAGGTCAGGTTGTTCGACTTGGTGCAGCCTAAGAAGCTCATCGATGGGAACGTTAACGCCGTCGGTTCATTGGGAGCGCGTCCAGCCGAGCGCGTTGAGGTCTCGGGTCCTCCACTGGAGGCAGATCCGAAGAGTAAAGGGACGTGGAGTCCGTGGCAGAAGTGCCCCTTGGGTCAATTCGCGTGGGGGTTCCAGCAGGACGTCATGAAGAAGACCGCGGGGAAGGATCAGCAGGGGGTCACGGCGCTGCGTCTCGTGTGCTCTTCTCGCGGAAAGCGCTTGGCCCCCGGAAAGATGGATCATCTTAAGCCTAAGGGAGCGAAGATTAGCTCCAAGAAGGTGCAGAAGAGCAAGTGGCAGGTCTGTGGTGAGGGTAGCTTCCTGACTGGGTTTAAGGGGCGCATTGATCGTAAGAGCGCTCGGCGAGACAAGGGCGGGGTGAATGACCTCGAGTTCTCTTGCTCAAAGGGGGACAAGAAGACCCTGACGGCCGCGAATGGTCGTTTTAGTGGTGACTGGGCGGGCGGACAAACTTGTGGCGTCGGCTATATCCTCGCGGTCCGTACCAAGACGGAGCGCAGCGGACGCGACAAGCAAGGCCTCAGTGGTGTCGAGATCCAATGTGGCGTTCCACACAAGACAAAGGAGGCGACCGCCAAACTTCTGGCGAAGGGCATCGAAAAACCAGGCCAATCGGAGATGCAGAAGAAGTTGGTCAAGCGATGGCAGAAGGC
This sequence comes from uncultured Myxococcales bacterium, assembly GCA_937902595.1. Lineage (GTDB taxonomy): Bacteria > Myxococcota_A > Bradymonadia > UBA7976 > UBA1532 > UBA1532. Next base: position 3,340 of record CALELH010000542.1, on the reverse strand, counting down.
GCCAGGGTTATACCGTAGCTTATCGTCCACTTATGACCGGGTTAAAGGTGAGCACAAGAAGGCCCAGAAGATTCTCAAGACGCTCAAAGCGATTGGGCGTGGCTTGGACAAATTGGGATCCGGGTTGAGCGATCTCTTCGCGGGTAAGAACTACATCTCCATCGAACGAAGTCTGCCCGGTAAAGTTCTCTATGATGGCTTTGAACAGATCGTCTTTATGGAGGCGCTCCCCAAGTTCTCAGTGAAGCTTGGGTGTCGCAAATCTGGATATCGAGCGCATCTTCTCGGTCCGACCCGTCTCAAGGATAAGTTGAACCAAGAGCTGCAGGGTGAAGGTGGCGCCCTGATCACTAAGGACTTCAAGCCGCGTAAGAAGAGCCCCGCGGTCCAGACGGCGACGGTTCATGGACGGCCGCACGACACGAATTTTGAGGCCTTTCGTGGAGTGCTCATCAAGAAGACAAAGCAGAGGTGTAAGCGACTCTACCGTAAGGATAAGAAGGAAAGGGATCGTCTGTGGAAGAAGACGCGGGCTCACTTTCTCGCGGCGATTGAGGAATGCGAACGGGCGTCAAAGAAGCTCAATAAATTAAAGAAGCTCAAAGGAATGCAAAAGGTGAAGGCCAAGATCGAGGTGGCCACGACCAAAGCCCGCAAAGACGCTTCTTGCCGCGTACACGACCCTGAGCCAGTTTTTGTCGAGGTGGATTACCCCTTTGTTATTCCGGGGAGCTGTAAGCGGACCCATGGCTTGGGTCATAAGAAGTACCTACCGATGTGGGTACGCACCAAGAAGAAGATTAAGTTCAAGGTAGACTGCGGAATCAGCCCCCACCTAGGGCCACTTCCCATCATGGGCTCCAAGAAGTCGGACGCCGCGGTGTGGCTCAAGGAGAAGGTCAAAGGGAAGTATTTTCGGCTGAAGAATAAGAAGAGCAAACAGTATTTGACCATGAAGGGCGGGACCCTCCAGATTGGAAAGATGGAGCCCAAATGGCACAGCGCGATGTGGAGGCTTGAGCCCGTTGACGGTCAATTCTCTCGCTTAAGGAACCGCTGGGTGCCAAACGAGGCCCTTAACATCGAGCGGGGGATTGTGGAGGGGGGCTACGTCCGACCAACTTGGACGAGCGCCCAGTGGAAATGGGAGAAGGCCGGGAAGGGCTACCGCCTCAAGAGCCGATGGAAGAAGATCTACCTGCGCGTCCCCTAGACTCCATCAGGTGAGATTTGGGAGGGCGCCAGAACAGGTGCCACACGAATATTGAGATAACTGTCAACGGCCCGTTGTTGGCGTTCTCCAGAGTGATTCGTATCAATTCTCTTGTCCGATTTGGGACCGCCGGAGCTGGCTTTTCGGGGGATGTCAGTCATCCAACAAATGTGTCCAACAAATGTGTCTGGCACCTCTATCGGAAACTCAAGCCTAAGACTGTGTTTGAGTACTCGTTGGTAGGCAGATTTGTAGGCCGAGACAAACTCCCTAAAAGCTGCTTTGAACTCTCTCTTCTTCTCCGTGCACCCAGAGTGACAAAGCGGTGCTGGGCTCTTGTCTGTTTTCTCGCGTTTGGTGTGTGGGTCCATTGCGAGTATTCGCACTGAGCAGCCAATGTCGCACAAGGAGCGTTATGACAACTTGGCTATATTTGCCAAAGGGGCTTTGAACTTCCTATCCTCTCATAACGGGGCTTGTGAAACATAGGTATCCCAGGCTCCGGCGATTGGTCCATAGCCGTAGGGGTTTAATCGAAATTCTGAGGGGGGTAACGACCTCTAAGGTGCCTATGGCGTCTATTCAGGTAGCCAGTAGCGGAACACTATCTCAGGCCCCCTCTCTGTGAAGAATATTGGCCTAATGAAAGAACGGGTTTGAACGGCTTCTTCTCATCTACGGGGCACGCATAAGCACTGCTGGCAATCGAACCCACTTGGGCACATTCCATTTTGGCATCGGCCAACACAAACTTGATCAGCGCCGGAGAACCGCTCGCAGACACCACTTAAGCACTCATCACTGTCGACACATGATTCACCCGTCAGTTTCGCCTGCTCATCGGAGCAGCCACCGCCTTCTGAGACTTTTCTGCCTTGGGCGAGGCAACAATCAGCGACTGTCGAGCACGGCAGGACATCACTACCGATGATGCAACCCCAACTACCATCCGAGCGTTCAATCGTCTCACTGCATACAGTCACCCAAGGGTCGTTATTCAAGCAGCGGTAGCACGCGTCATCCCTCGGTTCGCTTGGATTTCCTTCTTCGCATTGCGATGGGACCCCTGTATTCGCTTCAGGTGATTCGCCTTGTGATGGGCCACCCGTGTTGGCTCCTGATGATTGGGTTCTGGTGCAGGCGACAACCGGAAAAGTCGAGGTGTCTCGACATTCACCCCAAAAGAGATCAGCGCTACATACCTGACGACCAACAACGCCGTTCGGACAATCGCATTCCCGCGTTTCACCAGATGTTGAACAAACCCTGGAGTCTTCCGAACAAGCGATCGCGAAGACAACGAAGAGAATCCCAAACATAGCCGCTAGGTTTCTGAGAGAGCCACCACCACACTGACTTAGCGCATTCCTCATCTGAGCTGTTCCCAAGTACACGCCCGACAAAACGGGGATAGGTAATGTAAAGTTGCTTTAGTGAGTTTGAGGATAGGGAGTTCCAAGCACGTTTGGCAAGCATCTGATCCTTGACTATGACTAGGCTTGTTCGACAGATCAGTCATAGACCCTAGAGTAGGCTAACCCTCGTTCCTGGGGAGTTGTGACGACCTCTAAGGTGCTCCTGATGCCCAGAACAGGTGCAGAACAGGTGCCACATGAATATTGAGATAACTGCCAGCGGCCCGCTGGTGGGGTTCCCGAGAGTGATTCTTACCTGGTCCTGATGCCCAGAACAGGTGCCAGAACAGGTGCCACTCGAATATTGAGATAACTGCCCGCTGGTGGGGTTCCCCAGAGTGATTCTTACCAATTTCCTTGTCTGATTTGAGACTGTCTAAGTGGGCTTTTTGGAGGATGTTAGCCATCCAGCTCAACGAGCGATGGCGTTAGATACACGGATGCCGAAATAGGTGCCGAAATAGGTGCCACACGAATTTTGAGATAACTGCTAGCGACAGTTCATGAGGCTTCTCCAGGGCGACTGTCCCCAATTTTCTTTTCTGATTTGCGAGCGCTGAAGCGGTCTTTTGGGACGAGGCGTGCCGTCTAGTTCAGAGCTCGACGACATTAGATACACTGATGGCATTCAACCTGGTGGCAGCGTGAATATTCAGTATCGAAGACAGGCTTTATCTAGCCAGGTGTCAGTGAGACACACCACGCAGTCGGT
>CALELH010000541.1 GCA_937902595.1 uncultured Myxococcales bacterium | reverse complement strand
TGATTCGCTTAATATATACTCGATGGGAAGACATGATCAGCGACCCGGGATTCCGCTTCGAGCCAGCTCGTCGGCGCGCTCGTTCATCGGGTCGCCGGCGTGCCCCTTAACCCATTGCCATTCGACCGGATAGGTCGCGCACAGCGCATCCAGGCGTTTCCAGAGGTCTGTGTTCTTTACCTCCGAACCACTCTTGGTCATCCATCCATTCCGTTTCCAACCGTGAATCCACTGGGTCAATCCCTTCATCACGTATTGAGAGTCGGTATGCAGCTTGACCTGTGTCGGCCGCTGCAAGGCCTCGAGGGCCGCGATGGCGGCCATAAGCTCCATTCGATTATTCGTCGTCTGGGCTTCGCCACCTGAGATCTCCTTTTCTTGACCGCGCCAGACGAGGACCGCTCCCCATCCGCCCGGCCCGGGGTTTCCAGAGCATGCGCCGTCTGTCCAGATGTCGATTCGGTCTTTCATCCATCCCTCTCAAATACCTTACAAACGGCCTCAGGTTTGACCCAGACGCCGAGACGACGAACAATACACGAAGGACGTCGGCGCGCGTACCCGCTTTTACGATAGGGTGTTGCGCGCCATTGGGGGTCAGATGAATAAGTGTTTGTGCAGTCTGTATTTGAGTGTGGTCCTCGGCGCCTTCGGTTGTGCGGGCGACGACGGGGCGGCGAGCTCTGGAGAGCGAACTGCTTCAGTGAGGGACGCCGGGATAATGGTCCCCACAAATGGTCAGTGCCTTAATGACTCAGAGTGTCCTGAAGGCAGGGTGTGCCAAGGAGGTGTCTGCGTTGTTCCGGAGCAGATGACTCCGATGACCTGCCAGGGAGACGCGGACTGCTCCGACGGAGCGCGCTGCGTTGATGGGGCCTGTCAGGGCAATGAAGAGGGCTGCGCGGATGATAGCGACTGCAATCTTGGTGAGCGATGCGTAGAGGGCGATTGTCGATCGGAGAGCGGCGCGTGCATGGTTGATGTGGAGTGTCCCCCAGGCCAGCGTTGCCAGGAGGGGATGTGCGTGCCTGCGCCGTCGCAGGGCTGCATGGGCGATGCGGAGTGCGCTATGGGACAGCGATGTGTCGACGGCCAGTGTGTCGCGAATCCGGGGGGCTGCGCGGGCGACGCTGACTGCCCCATGGGAGAGACCTGCCAAGATGGGATGTGCGCTGTGCCTCCCGGTGGATGTCTCAATGACAATGAATGTGGCCCCAACGCGTCGTGCGTGAACGGTCGCTGCGAACCAAACAATATGCCCGAGTGCGCGGGCAACGCCGACTGCGCCGATGGGATGATCTGTCGGAACGGTCAGTGTCTGCCAGAGAACAATAACAATGGCGGTGAGTGCGTGGTCGATGGCGATTGCTTACCTGGCCTCCAGTGTGTCCAAGGCATGTGTCAGATCGCTGAGGGGCTCGGAGATCCCTGCGACCCCAATGGGCAGTGCCCAGGGCCTTTGGTCTGCGTCGCCGGTATCTGCCTACCCAATGTGTTCGAGGATGAATGCCAGCAGGATGCAGATTGTGGTGAAGGTATGCGCTGTGACGCAGGTGCCTGCGTGATGAGGGGTGTCCTTGGAGACCCCTGTAACGACGGGATGGACTGTGTCGAAGATTTTGAATGCCGCGATGGAGTCTGTCAGGAGCCAGCGGGAGATGACCTCTGCGCGGTGAACGCCGACTGTCCAGCGGGGATGGTCTGTGTCGCTGGGTTTTGTGAGCCCGGTAACGGCGGTGGAATGTGTGCTGATGACGCGGAGTGTCCCGCCGGTAGTCGCTGCGTCGCGGGGGTATGCCAGGCTGGCAATGATGGAGATATGTGCGCCGGCGATGAAGAGTGCCCAGCGGGTGAGATTTGTTTCAACGGTCAGTGCCAGATGGCGCCGGGCGGGTGTATCGATGACCTAGATTGCGGTGGCGGAGATATGCGCTGCGTTAACGGAGAGTGCGTGCCGACGTGTATTGATGACGCCGAGTGTCTCTTCGAACAGGTCTGCCGGGGTGGAGTTTGTGTTGAAGATGATGGTGGAGGCCCGGTGATGGGTGACGCCTGTGGAGCGCCGCTTCCCATCGCTATCGACATGCCGATTCAGGGGACGACCGTTGGCTTGAATGGTAATCATGGCGCCAGCTGTGGGTTTGGTGCCGACAGCCCCGAGGTTGTCTATACACTTCGACCTGCCGCAGCTGGACCATTGTGCGTGACTACGGTTGGTTCCGCCTTCGACACCGTTCTACATATTCGGGAGGCGCAATGCGCTGATGGTGAGGAGGTCGCGTGTAATGATGATGACCGCCTGTTCAATCTCGACGGGAATCAAACATCCACCATTGAGCTGCAGGCTGAAGCGAACACTACGTACTACGTGTTTGTTGACGGGTATGGCGACGACAGTAGTGGGGACTACACCATCGAGGTCCGCGGTCGGGCATGCGATGCGCCTTGGGGCAATGGTCAGATTCCTGAATGCCTAGGTCCTGGAGACATCGCTCCTGGACAGTCTGTGCGTGGCAACACCGCCGATGGACCAGAGAACCACGCAGGAAGCTGCGGTGGAGACGGGCCCGAGGCCGTTTATCTACTGTCGGTTCCCTTCCAGACGCCGCTGTGCGCCACGACAGCGAACAGCGAGTTCGACACCGTCCTCTACGTAAGACAGGACGCCTGCGCTGGCGCTGTGGAGTCCGGGTGCAATGACGACATCTTTCCAGGGAACACGCGCTCTCGAGTGTCCTTCGTGGCTGAGGCGAACACGGACTACTATCTCTTCGTGGACGCGTATGGTCTGGGGGGTAACTATCAGCTAGACCTGGCCGAAGGCGAATGTGAGTGAGCTCAGCGGGCGCCTCTCGGTTGTCCCAGCAATCTTCACACCGTAATTTGAATCCGCAAATTATCTGGACTTGATCGGCGCCCTCTTGAGACAACATTTGAGGGGGGTGCTGTCGAGGAACGATAGGGCCTTTGCTACGTTCAAGAAGAGCGCGTCGGTGTTCTTTTACTTAAGGTCAGGGGGAGAGTCATGCTCGCGCGTCTGCTCGCAGCTTCGGTAGTACTGTTTAGTGTCTTAGGATGCGAGGGGGCCGTCGATGGCCCGCCGCCGGCGCCCGACTCAACCGTGATCACAGATGGTGGTGGCTCGACGCTGCCTGATGCAACGGTCGTTCGCGACGCTACGGTGACCGAGGACACTGGGCGGATCGTCGATTCAGGGGTCCCAGCGGACGCGTTCCAGGCGCAAGACATGAGTTCTGCTCTCGATCTGGGCTCCAGTGACGGTGCGGTTGTAATGGACGCGGCGTCTGTCAGCGACGCGACCCCTCTCCTCGACGCGGCCTCGGCCTTTGACGCGGCACCTAACGTCGACGCGGGCCCTAACGTCGACGCGACCCCCGTCGTTGACGTAGGTCCCATGGTTGACGCTGCCGTTGACGCGGCCCCTGTCGTTGACGCGGCTCCCATCGTTGACGCTGCCCCTGTCGTCGACGCGGCTCAGCCCGAGTGCGTAGCTAATGTGGATTGTGCTGATGGTCAGATCTGTCGCGATGGTGCGTGCGAGATGGCGCCACCAGAGTGTCAAGAGGATGGAGACTGCGACGATGGCCAAGTCTGTCGAGGGCAGCGTTGTGAGGACGCGCCTCCCGAGTGTGTCGTTGATGGTCAATGTGACCAGGGGCGGGTGTGCATCGATGGTGAATGTGCGCTGCCGCCGCCGGAGTGCGTCCGGGACGACCAATGTCCGCCAGGCCAGGTGTGCCAGGCTGGAGCCTGTGAGTTGGCTCCGCCGGAGTGTGTGGACCCCGGAGATTGTCCTGATGGAGGCCGATGTCGAGACGGCGACTGCCTGCCGGCGGCATGCGATGACGGGCTGCGTAACGCGGCGGAGACTGACGTAGACTGCGGCAGCGCATGTGCGCCCTGTGGCGATGGTTTGATGTGTGGTGCAGGCGCAGATTGCCAGAGTCGAGTCTGTGGTGGTGGCGTATGTTTGGCACCTCGCTGCGACGACGGTGCGCGTAACGGAGCCGAGACGGATGTCGACTGCGGTGGCCTGTGTGATCCCTGCGCAGAGGCGGCCCATTGCCTTGACGACACCGACTGCTTGAGCGGTCGATGTGTCGACGCGCACTGCGCGGCTCCTAGCTGCGATGACGGAGTCAGGAACGGCGGGGAGACGGACACCGACTGCGGAGGAGACTGCGCAGGGTGCGCCGATGGGTCCGAATGCTCTGAGAATGGAGATTGCCTGGCGGCGAATTGCCTCGACGGAGTTTGCCAGCCGGCCGGATGTGGTGACGACGTACGTAATGGTGACGAGACCGATGTTGACTGTGGTGGAGATGAGTGTGCGCCGTGTGCCGCTAATTTGAGGTGTGTCGTAGTCGGTGATTGTTCCAGCGGAGTGTGTGTCAATGAACTATGCCAGGCCCCGGCGTGTGACGACGACGTACGCAATGGTGAAGAGGTTGACGTCGACTGCGGGGCAGAGTGTGGCGCCTGCGCGGATGGGCGCCTCTGTGCGAGAGCGGTCGACTGTGTCTCACAGGTCTGTCGAGATGGAGTCTGCGCTGTGCCCGCGTGTAATGACGGAGTGCGGAACGGGGCTGAGGTGGACGTTGACTGTGGCGCCGATTGCGCAGGCTGCGCGCCCGGCGCTCGTTGTGAGCTTCAGAGCGACTGCATAAGCGGCGTCTGCGATGGGGCCCGCTGCCAGGCGCCGACCTGCGAAGATGGCGTCTCAAATGGTCAGGAGACCGGCAATGATTGCGGTGGCAACTGCGACGGGTGTCAGGCTGGACAAAGCTGTCTCCAGGCCGATGACTGCCAGAGCCAAGTCTGTGACGGAGAGCTCTGCGCAGCACCTTCCTGCGAAGACGGCGTCTCAAATGGAGCCGAGTTCGGGGTTGATTGCGGTGGAGAGTGTGGATCCTGTTCCTGCGCCTCAGCCGCCGTCGTGGTTTTGGATGGCGTCGGTCAATTGCGAGGGACGACCGTTGACGCTTATAGCTTTGAGGATGGACGGTGCGCGTCCTCGGGTGGCGCGCCGGAGGTCGTTCATCAATTCGCGGCCCCCGAGGTGGGTGTCTACTGCGCGTCGACGGCCGGCTCAGACTTTGACACTGTCCTCTATCTCCGCGCCGACTGTAATGATCGCCAGACCGAGAGCCAATGTAATGACGCGGTCGATTATCCAGCCGATAACACCAGCGCCTTCAACTTTGTCGCCGACGCCAATGATCCGGTGTTCATCGTCGTAGACGGATACAGCGGTGAGAATGGAGAAGCCGCTGACCGTGGTGCGTACACCCTGACGGTCTCGGCGGGGCGCTGCGATGGCGCAGCCCCGTGTCAAGGTGACGACGGCTGCGGTGATAACCAGGCGTGCGATCGAGGCCTCTGTGTGGACGTACCTCTCCCCTGTGAAGACTTCGGGGGGTGCCCGTTCAACTTTAGGTGCCAGGACAATCTCTGTCGCCCGGTCGGCGGCTCAAGTTGTGATGAGGACGCTGAGTGTGGTTTTGAGCGGAGATGTGTGAACGCGACCTGCGAAGACCCGCCGCCAACAGGGAGTTGCCGGCCTGATCGAGTCATCGATCTAGATGGCTATGGCAGCTTCGATGGGACGACGGCCGGTGGGCAGGCGACCCACAGCGGTAGCTGCGCGGTGAGCGTAGACTCAGGTGAGGTGGTGCACCGCTTCTCCGTTGAGGAGGCCACCGAGGTCTGTATTCAGACTGAGGGGTCGGGCTTTGACACCGTGGCCTATGTGCGCTCGACCTGCGCCCAGGAGTTTGCGGAGAACGGGTGCAATGACGACAGCCCCCGTGGTGGTCAGTCCTCCGAATTCACGTTCTTCGCTTTCGGTGGTCAGGACTTCTTTATCTTCGTAGACGGAGACGACTCTGCCGACGCCGCGGCGGGAGAGTATCGACTGACGGTGTCCGAGGGGGCGTGCCCACGGTGCGCCGTCAACGCCGAGTGTCCCGACCGGCAGGTCTGTGTTGATCAGCAGTGTCAACCGACCATCTTTGAGCGGGATGTCTTGGTCTCGGAGATCAGCACGGCTCAAGGTGGAGCGCAGTGGATTGAGCTCTACAATGGGACCGATCGCCCGAAGAGCTTGGCGGGCTGTGTCTTGGAGAGCGGTGACTCGGCCCATGATCTTGACGGACTTCAATTAGAGCCAGGGGCGTACAGCCAGATCTCCCCGATTAGCTTTATGCTCGCCCCTCGTCCGGCTCTGCGCTTGCTTTGTCATCAGGTCGTCGTCGATGAGGTCGATTTCTCTCAAGCAGGGTTTCCACCAGAGGGAGAGGTTCTCTCCTTGAGTGATGATCTTATGACGGCGGTTCAAAATGATGATGGCCGGGCCTGGTGCCCTCAGGCGGGAACACCCAACGAAGTGAACCCCCATTGTGACCGCTGCGCCGCGGACCCGTGTGCGGCGCCCGGTGAGCCGTTTTGTCGCGGCGACTCTGTGGTGACTCCCACTCGAGAGTGCAGCGATCTCGAAGGTAGGCTGGACGTCGCCTGCGTCAATGGCGAGGAGGTCACCGCCTGTGAAGGCGCCGTATGCCAGGGAGGGGCCTGCGTGCGTCAGCCACAGCCTGGTGAGATCGTAATCAGCGAGATTATGTATGATCCTCAAGCGGTCTCCGACGCCAACGGTGAGTGGATTGAGATCTACAACCCGACCGAGATCTCCCTGACTTTGGAGAACTGCGCGCTCCGAGATGATGTCTTCACGGCTGAGATCGAGCCCATGCAGCTCCCTGCGGGTGCTTACGCCGTCTTCGCTAGAAACGCCGACCCAAACATCAACGGAGGCGTGCAGGCGGCGGGCACCTTCAGCTTCAGTCTAAATAACTCTGGAGAGAGAATTCGTCTCGAGTGTGGTGACTCCATGATCGACGTGGTGAACTATGCTCAGGACGGCTTCATTGACGCTGAAGGAAGAAGCCTAAATCTCAGCAATGATCGCCTGACCGCTGAGGCTAATAACCTGGGTCCAGCCTGGTGTCACGGTGTTGAGTTGATCAATGGTCCGGGATCTGACCGAGGTAGCCCCGGTGGGCCGAACCCCAACTGTGGTGGCTGCAACCCCAACCCATGCCAAGCGGAGCTGGCCGCGCGTTGCGATGGAGACGCCCGCGTCGTACCAGGTCTGCCCGGGGCGTGTGAGCTGGAGTTCGGTCAGCCCATGTGCGCGTATCCCGAGGAGCGGATCGAATGCGGTGAAGGGGAGACCTGTGAGGACGGGGCCTGCGTGATCCCTCTCGTGGGCTGTCAGCGTGATGGCTGCGCCTTGGGTCAGGTCTGTAACCTTGAGAGCGCCGAGTGCGAGGCCGCACCCGCGGTTGGGACCTGCGCGGCGCCGACCCTGATCGAGTGGTCTCCCGGAGACGGAGAGGTCCTGAATATTCAGGGGTCCACCGCCGGCGCAGGGAGCGTCGTCGGGGACGCGACCTGCGGCGATGGAGCACCTGGCCCTGAGGCGGTCTACCGCCTGACCTTAGACCGAGAGGCGGTCGTCTGTGTGTCGACGGATAGCCCACACGTTCAGGCGGACACCGTGCTCTACATTCGTACGACCTGCGATGATCCTGAGAGCGAACTCGAGCCACCCGACTCCTTGGGGTGCAGCGACGATATCGGTGACTGGGATGGCGACGGCACCTGCGACAGTCCCATCGATGGATGTACTGTCCCCTCGGAGCTTCAACTCAACGGTCTGGAGGCGCAGACTTACTTCATTATCGTTGACAGCAACGAGGCTGGAGAGGCGAACAATTTTGCGTTGAGTCTCTTACCTGGGCCCTGCCCATCAGCGCCCGCGCCCGTTGAATGTGCCCTTGACGTGCACTGTCCAGACGGCGACGTCTGCTTGGACGGTCTCTGTCAGGAACCCCCTGGCCCCAACGCTGCCTGCGAACCAGAGGCCCTCGTGGCGTTGCCTGGGGCGGGGCGTTACGAAGGCAACACGACCGGGAAGCCCTTCGGGTTGAACGCTCGCTGCGCTGATACGGAGGAGCAGCCCGAGGTGGTGCATCAAGTGCGCTTCGATCGAGACACGCCAATCTGCGTGAGCACGGTGGGCTCTAGCTTCGACACGGTCCTCTCGGTTCGACGCGCTCGCTGTGACGGGAACGAGGTCGCGTGCAATGATGACGTCACCGACCAGGGACCTTCGCAGTCCAAGTTGGAGTTCAACGCCAACGCGGGCGTCGATTACTACGTTGTGGTCGATGGATGGAACCTCGGCTTCCCAAGCTCCGGAGACTACGTTCTGGATATCGCCGAAGGTCGCTGCGCCGATGCACCCGGTCCGTGCGCAGCTGATGACTCCTGTCCCGGTACATGTAGCGCACCAACCCTCGTCGATCAGTTTGGCGAGTGGGAGGAGAACACGCTCCTAGCCGGAGCAGCCATCGACACGCACTCGTGCTCGAACGCGGTCGGACCGGAGGCTGTGTACCAGCTTGGATTCGACGCGAGGACGACGGTGTGTCTGAGCACCTATGGCTCCGATCCAAACAACGACACCGTGGTCTCAGTGCGCAATGACTGTCGGACCCAAAATAACACGATCGCTTGTAATGATGACTATGCGGAGCACACCGTTCATTCGGAGATCGAGCTTGATCTTGAGGAAGGAGACGCTCCGTTTGTCGTCGTCGACTCCCTCGGCGCTGGCGGTGATTTCATCTTCTCCGTGACCCAGGGACCCTGTCCCAACTGTCGGGGTGACGAGGACTGTCCTGGAAGTCTAAGCTGTGTCGAGATGCGCTGTGTCGAGTGTCAGGAAGACAATGAGTGTGGCGCTGGTCTGGTCTGTCAGGATGAGCGATGTGTGTTCCCACCATGCGAGGTGGATGGGGACTGCGCCGACGACCAGATCTGTCAGCAGGGGCAGTGTGCGGGTGGGGACCGAGGGTCTTGTGACGCCGATGTCTTGGTTGAGCTGGCTGGGGTGGGTGTTCACCAAGGCACCACCGCAGGCGCCCGTAGCACGCTCGCGGCAGGCTGCGCCGGTAGTCAGGCGTCGCCTGAGGTCGCTCATGAGATCACTTTTGACGCCGATGAGACGGTGTGTGTTTCGACCGAGGGGTCAGGCTTTGACACCGTGGTGTACGTTCGGACAAATTGGACGGGCGAACGTACGGAGCTCACCTGCGATGATGACGGGGTCTCTGGACCGGCGCTTACGTCGCGCTTTACCCTCAACGCGTTGTCCAATATTCCGTACTTCATCGTCGTGGACGGTAAGGACGCGGGCGGGAACGCAGTGTCCGGTGATTACACCCTGACCGTGAGCGATGGCGCGTGCCCAGTCTGCGCCGTGGATGGGGATTGCGCGGCCGGACGGGTCTGCGAAGCGAACCAGTGCATAGAGTGTCGAGTCGATGATGATTGCGGCGGTGACGAGCTGTGCCAGGAGAATCGCTGTGTGCTCCCTGCTCTCGTCTGTGATGCCGAAAACCCATGCCCACCAACGGACTGGCAGGGCATCTTGGGCCAGTTCTGTGATCTCGACCTGGGCGGTGAAGGGCAGGGGCTGTGTGTGGACCGTGGCATGTGCCGCAACCCGATCCCTTTCCAGATTGGAGACCTCGTCGAGGGTAATAACATCGGTCGGGAGCGGGTATACCTCGCAGATTGTGGAGATCGCGGCGGCGGCGCTGAGGTCATCTACACTTTTGAGGCGCCAGCGGATGGGCTCGCCTGCTTCACGGTGGTGGATGCTCAATTCGATTACACGATGTACCTAAAGGACACCTGCGGTACCAACCCGTCGCTCTTTGTAGACTGGTTCTTGGAGTGTACTGATGTTGACGTCGCCAATAACTTCTCTGTGGATTTGGTGGGGGGCGAGACCTATTTCTTGAGCATCGACGCAAACGCTCAAGAGGACGAGGGCACCTTCACGCTCTTCAGCCATTTCGGCGCATGTGGGGCGTTGCCACCTCCTCAATGCGAGGTGAATGAGGACTGTGCTCTCGGCCAGACCTGTACAGAGCAGCGACAGTGTGTCACCCCAATTGGGACCTGCGAGGAGCCGGTCGAGATCACGGAGTTAGGGACGTATTCGGCGAGCCTCAGAACCGCGCGGAATCAGCTTGATCCAGCGATGTGTGATGCGTGCGTTAATCCGGGCGGCGGGCGGTGCGCGGAGTCTGTCTATCATTATCGTCCACAGCAGGGAGGGCCGGTCTGTGTCACGACCGAGGGCTCGAACTTCGATACGCTCCTATATGTGCGTAGAGAGAACTGTGAGAGTGGTCAGGCAGAGCTCGCGTGTTCCGATGATGTCGAGGATGGCGCAGCGTATTCGGAGCTCCAGATCCAGACACAAGCGGGCGCCGACTACTACATCATCGCCGATAGTTGGGCGGGGCCGGGTCGTCTACAATTGACGATCAGCGAGGGAGGTTGTCAGTAGGCGAGGTCGCTGACTTGAGATTCGCGATCTGCCCACGGAGAAAGCTCTGATCACGGGCGCAGCGGCTCGCGGTTAACTCGTCGATCAGCCCGTTGTTGACGAGACGGGCGAGGCTTGTCTCGAAGGCGATCATCCCATCTTTCTTACCGCTCTGGATCAGATTGATCAGCTGGTGTGTTCGACCATCACGGATCGTGTTTGCGACTGCATAGGAGGCGTTGACGACTTCCACCGCAGGAACTCGGTTAACCCCGTCGACCGTCGGCAAGAGCCGCTGGGTGACGATCGCGCGCAAGACATCAGCGAGCTGAACGCGGACCTGCTGTTGCTGATTCTCAGGGAACACATCGATGATTCTGTCGATCGCTTGTGCGCTGTGACCGCTGTGCAGTGTTGATAAGACTAAGTGGCCGGTCTCGGCGGCAGTCAGGGCCGCTGAGATCGTGTCGAGGTCTCGCATCTCCCCGACGAGGATAACATCGGGCGCCTCGCGAAGCGCCGCGCGAAGCCCCTTACTAAAGGAGTCGGTGTGGACTCCAATCTCACGCTGGTGGATGACTGACTCTTTGTCTCGAAACCGATATTCGATGGGGTCTTCTAGGGTGATGATGTGCTTCTGAGCGTTTTGGTTAATGTGCTCGATCAAGGCGGAGAGCGTCGTAGACTTTCCGGACCCTGTGGGGCCGGTGATGAGTACAAGCCCGTAGGGGAGCTCCGCGAGCTCGATGATCTCCTGGGGTAACATGAGCGCTTTGAAGTTCGGCACGGAGTCCCAGATGGGCCGCCACGCGGTCGCGACCCCCTCCAGGTGCTTGAATACGTTGCATCTAAATCTGCGCGATACCCCTCGCTCGTCCTTTACCTCAACGGCGACATCGAGGCTTCCCGTTTGCTCAAGCACCTCTCGACGTTCGTCCGTAAGACACTCACCTAGGGCGCCCTCGATCTCCTCGGAGTTGAAGACCGCCCATGGGATCGGGGTGTATCGGCCGCCGATGCGCACTCGAGTCGGCCGTCCAGAGCTCATGACGCAGTCGGACACATGAAACTCCAGCACCGCACGGAGGATCCCGATCAAGGTCTTGTCTTTGACGGTGAAGTCGGTGGTGTCTACCGCGAGATTGAAGCTCTCGTCTTCGGACCGTTGAGTCTCATCAGCTTCGAGTCGTCTGAGGGCGATGGCGACGCCCGCGTCCGTTCTTCGAACACCGAACTCGAACTTCCCCAAACCTCGGACGTCATGTCGGCCTCTCGCCCTGCCCGTTTGAGAGAAGCTATGTAGACCTGCTGGGTCTAAGAGATTCAGCGCGACCTCTTCTAGGGCCGTCGGGTCCAGCGCGGCGTGGTGAGTCTGCGCCACGGCGTCGCCATGATAGAGGTATGGGTGTTGTCCCGGACGGAGCTGGACCGAGTCGGCGTCGGCATCTACGAGATGTTGTAAGATGGGATCTAGGATGCTCATGAGGCCTCCACTGTATCGCTTTCTGCACCAGAACGGGAATGGATCTCGTCAAGCAACGCCGCGGTCTGCTCCGCCATCGCGTCCGCCGAGTAGGGTCGGATGGCTTCGTCTTTGGGCGCATAGCTGATCGTGTTTTGGGCGAGACGCTCCAGAATTGGGAGCAGCGAGTCGGGGCTGTCGGCCCATTCGCCCACCTGGGCCTCTGCGATCAGCGCGGCTGCGTCACTGTCGCTGGGTCCGAATCCGATGATCGGACGGTCCGCTTGTAGGTAGTCAAAGACCTTGGCGCTCAGCGCGGTGCGGTGACCATCACCGATGATGAGCAGGAGACCGGCGGCGCCCAACATGTGCCCAGTCAACTCCTTGCTCGGAATTCTCCCGGAGACAGAGACGCGGGTAGGCAGTGGGTGGGCCTCTAAGAAACGTCGAGCGCCGGGATCCAGCTCGCCAAAGATGCGCAGCTTCAGAGGTGGTATGCCTGCGTCGTCAGCCCGAGCAAGCGCCCTCAAGATTGGTTCCATGCTTCGCGACGCATAGCACGCGCCGGCGTAGAGCAGGACCGGCTGTTCATCGCGTTGAGCGTCGACCTCTGGCAAATCCAGGGGGTCGAAGCCATTGGGGATAACGACCCAGGGCGTGCCATCTGGTTGTCCGAACGCCTCCCTGTTACCGGCTCGCATATCCTTGTTTACGTAGGCGACTCCAGCGGCCTGATTCAGTAGACGGGCCTCCAATCGATGCAGACCTCCGAACAGCGGAGCGGTGTATGAGCGAGAGAGATCAACGCTGGTCGTCCAGGGATCGCGATAATCTAGGACCAGCGGGATCTCGAGGTCTCGCGCGATGGCTGCGCCTGAGAGAAAGATTCCGAAGGGCCCGCCCGTGACCCAGACCATATCCACAGCGTCCAGCTCTCCCGCCGCTTTGCGGGCGGCGGAGGTCCACTCGCGGTACTGATCGGGGAACAGCGCAGCGCTCAGCACGCGATTGCCGAGCTTCGCAGCTAACCGCGGAAGCCGCGAGATGATGCGTGCGAGGCGAGTGCTGGGGATCATGGCTTCAATGTGATGGGTCTCGACGTCTGGAATGGAGATGCTCTGGTCCAGCGCGGGCATCTTCCGGAAGACACAGTTTGGCTCAGGGGTCATCACAACCGGCTGCCAGCCGAACTTCTCGAGCCTTCGAGCGATACGTAGTGGTCGCCTCGCGCCCACCCGGGCTACGGGCGGCCAGGCGGCCGTGATCATCAGGACTCGCTTTGGCATCTGCTCATCGCTCACTGGTTATCTGCGGGTCTCAAGAGCGCTCTTGCAGCTCATACAGATCGCCGACTCCGGCTTCGCCATAAGTCGCGCGAAGGCGATCGTCTCATCACAGCGTCGGCAATATCCGTATTCCCCGCTCTCCATAGCCTCGAGGGCCTGCTTTGTCTGCGAAAGGCGAAGTCGTTGCCGCCGACGATTCGCTTCGACCATCTTCTGCTGTTGAATGGCGTCGATCCGAGAGACCCGGCCGATGGCCTGCTGGTCTAGAGTCACTGGTTTAGCGGCGTCTTTGGAGAGTTCGATCGTCGTCTCCAGCTCCTCTTGGAGCGCGCGCAAGGCGGCCTCTAATTGAGCGATCTGCTCTTCGGAGAGTTCATCCATATAGGCAGGGTACTCGTCGTTGCGTCAGTAGGCCAGAATCGATCGGATGGCGTCCACGAGCTTAGCCTTTGGCAGGAACTCTGCTTCAAGGGCGGGCGCGAAGGGGACCGGGGTGTCCAAGGCACCCAAGCGCTCGACGGGAGCGTCCAGCCACTCGAAGCAGTGGGTTCCGATGGATGCAGCGAGCTCCCCCCCAAATCCTCCGGTCAAGGTGTCCTCGTGTAGGACCAGCGCGCGGCCGGTCTTCCGCACGGAGTCGAAGACGGCTTCACGATCCCATGGCAGTAGAGTTCTCAGGTCGATGACCTCGATCTCTCTGCGCTCTTCGGCGAGCGTGGTCGCAGCGTCCATCGCCCAATGTACGCCGATCCCGTAGGTGATGATGGTGAGGTCCGTGCCTTCACGCGCTCGTCGAGCGCGCCCTATGGGGTGGGCGTAGTAGCCCTCCGGTACCGGGCCTGCGAGGCTTCGATATAGCTTCTTGTGTTCCAGGAAGATGATTGGGTTTGGGTCGGCGAAGGCTGCGAGGAGGAGCCCCTTAGCGTCCTCGGGAGTCGCGGGAGCGATCACCTTGAGGCCTGGCACCCGAGTGAACCAAGCTTCAACGCTCTGGGAGTGGAAAGGGCCTGCGCCGACCCCGCCGCCATGAGGGGCACGGATCACGACAGGGACGGGCTCGCTCCAGCGATAGTGGGTCTTCGCTAGGTTGTTGACGATTTGATTAAATCCACAGGTGATGAAGTCGGCGAACTGCATCTCCACCATGGGACGATAACCATCGAGGGCGAGGCCAAGGCCCGCGCCGATCACCGCGGACTCGATGATGGGAGTGTTTCGCACTCGACCGGGTCCATACATCTCCAGTAGGCCTTCCGTCGCTTTGAACACGCCTCCATATTCTGCGATGTCCTGTCCCATCAGCACGGTGCGGCTGTCGCGCTCCATCTGGACACCAATGGCGTCCCGAATCGCGTCGACATATCGCATCTCTTGTACCGGTTCGCTCGATTGAACCGGAGAGATACTGGGGGCATAGACCTGATGGGTTTCTCCACCGGACACAGCCCGTGGATGTGGCGCCTCTAGCGCTCGGTCTACGCGATCTCTCATCTCAATGAAGAGGCGATCCCGTAGATCCACGAGGGCGTCTGAGGTCGTCAGAGAGTCTGCGATGAGCCCCCGCTCGCTCCGGGCAATGGGATCGAGATCAGCCCATTTATCCATCAGAGATTGAGGTACATAGGCGGTCCCCGAGGCCTCCTCATGTCCTCGCATTCGAAAGGTCAGACATTCGATGAGGCTTGGCCCGTCTCCCGCCCGAGCGCGCGCCGCAGCTCGACTCACCGCGTCATACACCGCGTTGACGTCGTTGCCATCTACTTGAGCGCCGGGCATCCCATATCCGGCCGCTCGATCGGCCAGAGACTCGCAGGCATACTGTTGACTGACCGGTGTCGACAGACCGTATTGATTGTTCTCGATCAAGAAGATGACGGGGAGCCGCCAGACGCTGGCTAAGTTCATGGCCTCATGCACGTCTCCTTCGCTGGTCGCACCATCACCCGTAAAGGTCAGCGCGACTCGATCATCACCGTCTAATTGGGCCGCGACGCCAAGGCCACATGCGACGGGGCTCATCGCGCCCAGGTGACTGATCATCCCGACGATTCGGTCGGGAAGATGACCAAAGTGAAAGCTGCGGTCACGGCCCTCCGTGTAGCCGCCAACGCGACCCAAGAGCTGCCTGAAGAGTTTGTCGTACTCAACCCCACGGGTGACGAACACGCCTAGGTTTCGATGCATCGGGAGGATGTAGTCATCATCACGGAGCGCGGCGGTTGCGCCCACTGACACTGCCTCTTGCCCGATGCCTGAGAACCATTTCGATAGGAGGCCTTGGCGCAAGAGGAGGAGCATTCGTTCTTCGATTGCCCGCGCCTCGAGCATCGCTCGGTGATTGGCGATCCGAACCTTCGAGCTGGGAGGTGACTCTGACATGGGCGGACGTCGACCCTTACTCTGTCGGCGGCAGGACGTGAAAGTCCAGCTTGATACCGCCGTTATTGATGCGAAGAGATGACGCGGGCTTTCGCCCCAAGCTCTTGAGGCTTGTCTTGCCAGAGCAGATCACACCGGCAGGCCATCTCTTGAAGCTGCCGGAGAGCAGATGACCCAGGGTGTCGTAGCCACCTTTGCCTTCGACTCGCTGCCCGTATGGCGGGTTGCAGATGAGAAGCCCTCGATCCGTCGGCGCCTCGAGCTCCCTCGCGTCTCCTGTCTTCAGGTCGATTGAGACCCCGGCTCTGTGCGCGTTTCTCTCAGCGCTCTCAATGATCGCGCCGTCGCGGTCACCGCCGACGATCATGGTCGGAACATGGGTGCCAACATCCTGTCGTCCCGGTCCAGACCAGGCATCGCATGCGAACTCTCGATTCATACCGGGTACGTGGCCCATCGCTCGACACGCGGCCTCGATGACGAAGGTCCCCGAGCCGCAAATCGGGTCGACGAGCGAGACCCCTGGTGTCCACCCGGCGAATCGGAGCAATGACGCG
>CALELH010000540.1 GCA_937902595.1 uncultured Myxococcales bacterium | reverse complement strand
TGGCCACGCCTAAAGCAGCAGGACCTGGGAGGCGCCACAGTTTTTGGTAGCCGCGCACCTCTACAGGCTCGGGCAGCACTCGAACATCGCTCAGCAGCCAGGCGCAGGGGCCCTGAAACCAGGGGCTCTGAACAACCTTCTCTACATCGCCTTTAGACAGTCGGCCACCCACACAGACGTATCCCTTGCTCGTCTCCATATCGAAGGAGTAGGGACCTCTCGCTTCGCGTAAATCTCGATCCACAAAACCAACCACTCGAGCCATCGCGACGACCGCTCCGAAGACATACCCCTCCGCTCCGAGGGGCACCTCTAATTCAGGATGGAGCTGACATGCGAGCGCCGAGGCCTCGATCTTCTCGTTCCGTGTCCACTTCCGTCCTGCATGAATCGCGATGCTCTGGTATGCGATGTAGGGTGGAGGTCGCCAGTCACGGTTCTCGATGTCACGACCTGCGTTGCTTATGGCCCAAGACCAAGGCTGATGGATGGTCAACGCGGTGATTGTCCGTTGGACTGACGGGTCAAAGCTCAAGTTACAGAGTCCCTAAGGAGATGACACTCCGTCTATACTAGCGCGAGGATGCGCCGGCGGTCGAACTCACGACGATGTTTCGGAGAAACTTAAGCGGGCTATTGGGTGCTTGGACCCTGTGCTGGGCCTCGACGACGTCGCGGCCTACGGCGTCTCCCCGACTTCGGTCGGTCGCCATCTCCAGAGCTCTGCTGACCCTGCTGCCCCTGCTTGCTCTTCGACCCCTCATTAGACGCCCCGCCCTGCTTGCCTTGGCCCTGCTTGCCTTGGCCCTGCTGGGTGCGCCCTTGACCTGAGCCTTGGCCAGGTCGCCGACGTCGACGGCGGCGGCGCCCTTCGCCTCCCTCGCGACCGCCTTGGGCGCTGTCAGTCTTCCTCTCTGAACTACGGTCCGCTGAGGACGTGTCCTTGGCGCCACCACCGCGACGCTGCCGCCGTGCCTGCTCGGGCGCGGGGATGGCCGCGGGATAGTGCCATTCATGGTCCGAGACCACATCGAGAGGGCGCCCGGTCAGCTTCTGGATATCCCGGAGATACGCAGTCTCCGATTCATCGCAGAAGGCGATCGCGATCCCCTCCCGTCCGGCTCGCCCCGTACGTCCGATCCGGTGCACATAGCTCTCCGAGATGTTCGGGAGGTCATAATTAAAGACGTGGCTCACGCCATCGACGTCGATACCGCGAGACGCGATATCCGTGGCGACGAGGACTCGAATCGTCCCCTTCTTAAAGCCCGCCAGAGCTCGCTCGCGAGCGCCCTGGCTCTTGTTTCCATGGATCGCCGCCGACTCTACGCCACCTTTAGTGAGGTCTTTGACGACGCGATTCGCGCCATGCTTTGTTCGCGTGAACACGATGGCGCTCTCGATGTCTGGATCCCTAAGCAGCTCTCTCAAGAGCCGCTTCTTATTAGACTTCTCAACGAACATGACCTGCTGCTCAATTCGCTCCACGGTCGTCGACTGTGGATCCACCTCAACACGAACAGGCTTATGCAGGAAACCGCTGGCGAGTTTGACGATGGAGTCGGGCATGGTCGCAGAGAAGAGCAAGTTTTGCCGATCGTCTGGCAGCACCGCGAGCACCTTGCGGATGTCGCGAATAAACCCCATGTCCAGCATGCGGTCTGCCTCATCCAGGACAAAGAACTCCACATCGTCGAAGTTGATGTGGCCCTGCCCGTGTAGGTCGAGGAGCCGACCCGGCGTCGCGACGAGCATGTCGACTCCACGTCGCAGCGCGGTGACCTGCTTATGCTGACTCACGCCACCAAAGACGACGAGGTGGCGCAGCTTAAGAAACTGCGCGTATGACTCAAAGTTGTCGCCGATCTGGGACGCCAGTTCGCGGGTAGGTGTCAGGACGAGCCCGCGAATCACTGGCTTACCTTGAATAGGGTCCGTCGCCATATGATTGAGAATTGGGAGCAGAAAGGCAGCGGTCTTCCCGGTGCCTGTCTGAGCACAGCCCAGCACGTCTCTCCCCTCAAGCAGCGGCGGAATCGCCTGCGCCTGAATGGGTGTCATCGTCTCATAGTTTTGAGCTGCGACCGCCCGCTGAATGGGCTCGATCAAGTCAACCGAATCAAAGGATTTCAAATGCGTTCGCCAATCAAGGAGTGAGGTATGCCAGCGGACGCTCAAACACGGCGCCAGCAGGAGCACAAGCTACTCGCAAAACGCTTTTTTGTCTACCTTAGACGGGCTCTCCGCCATAAGAGAGGCCAGCAGGATCGGCCATAACCGATTGTATTCATCCCTGTGACTCGGCCCCCGCTTGCCTCGAACACCAGCCGTCCGGCTCACCGAGCACCTGTCGTCCCGCTGAGCGCTCTCCAGGGAGTCATGGGTGGAATTGATGCCCAAAGGAGATTATGACCGATCTCGCAGCGTCCTCATTGTCGACCCCCAAGCGAGCTTGATACAGTGAGCTCAGTCGATCCCAATGGCCTCAGCGACTCCATCAGCAGCTCGGATGTACTAACGCGATGTATTCAATGCTCCCCAGTGAAGGCGACGTCATCTCCGGGCGATACCGAATCGGTGAGCTGATCGGCCGCGGAAGCATGGGGGTCGTCTACGAGGCCTTGGACGAACAGGAGGGCACCTGCGTCGCCATCAAGTTCCTCGTAGTTAGAGACCAGTCGAGCAAGATGGTAAACCGGTTCTTTCGAGGCGCACGACTCGCTCAGAAGATCCAGCACCCGCACGTCGTCCGTACCCTCGGCTTTGGATTCAGGGAGAACGCTGGGGGCGCGCCCTTCTTGGTCATGGAGCGCGTTCGAGGCGTACCGCTGACCCAGTTGATCGGCAGCGAGCTCTCAGTAGCGCAGGCCGTAGGCCTCACGAATCAGTCACTGTCCGCTCTCGCCCACATGCACGCTCGCGGCATCCTCCATCGAGACATTAAGCCAGACAATCTCCTGGTGGAGCAGTTGGTGGATGGAGTGCTGTCCGTTCGGGTCACAGACTTCGGCTTGGCCGCGGCGATGGAGGGCGATGAGCTGGTGAGCCTGATCACAGCGGAGAACATCGTGGTCGGTACGGCGGCGTATATGGCCCCGGAACAGGCCGTCGCCGCGAGTCTCTCTGCACCAGTGAGCGACCTCTATGCCATCGGAACGATCCTCTACGAGATGATACAAGGACATCGCCCATTCACTGGTACGGCCCTGAGCGTGCTGATCGATAAAACGCGCAAAGACGCTCCGCTTCTGAGACCTGAACCCACGATCCCCGAAGGACTCTCGAAGGCCGTAGCGCGGCTCCTGGCCCGCGAGCCAGGGGACAGGTTCTTGACAGCCGCGGACGCCCTGCGGGCGCTGCGTCCCTTCGCTGAGACCCCACGGCTCCTCGAACTCCCTCATCATGTAGATGATTACTCCCTAGCACCGACGATGGGCACAGAGCAGAGCGTTCATCCATCGGATTGGGATCTCCAGGCGCCGCCTCACGTGGCCGTACAGTTCAACAACCCCCTCTGGGGCAGAGACGAGCTGGTCGAACAGGTCTCAAGCATCACCCAGCAGACCGAGGCCGGCGCCGGGTGTGCGCTGCTGCTACAGTCACACATTGGGGTGGAGGCGACGGTGATCGCAGACCATCTGTCGGTCAGTCTCGCCGAGAAGGGCCGGTTCATCATCCTCCGCGGTGGTTTTCACGAGATCGCTGGCGCGGAGGGCGGTCTACGTCAAGCGCTGGAGGGATATTGGCGTACTCACGGGCTGAGCCGCGAACTCTTGAAGCCGACCGTCATCGCGCACCTGGCTCGACACGAGGTCATCTCCGAGACCGAGCTAGACGAGGTGCTCAATTTCCTGCGCCCTGGGCACGGCAGCTCGCCGCCGGCAGGACGGAGGCAAAACGAGCTCTTTGCTGTCTTCTTCCGTACCCTGAGACGCCTCGCATCCGAGAAGCCTGTCTGCCTGATTTTGGACGACCTCCATCGTGGAGGACCGCTCGCCGCGGCCTTCTTGGAATACAGCCTTTTCGAGCTGTCCTATGCTCCGTTCCCCTTCCTTCTCATCGGCACCGCAGCGGCCCATCGCTCCAACGACGCATTGGCCGAGAGTCTAGAGCGAAGCCAAAGTCATCGAGACCGTTCGCTCTGCCAGCTGAGTGTACCTCCCATCGAGGAGTCGATCTTGGCGGAGGCGCTCTGTGCCCAGGCCGGCCTCACGACCGAAATGGCGAATCACGTAGCACGGGTCTCCGGCGGCAGCCCGGTCG
>CALELH010000539.1 GCA_937902595.1 uncultured Myxococcales bacterium | reverse complement strand
GGAGCCAACCGAATCTCATCTACCTGGATGGGCGTCCCGAGCCCCGCCTCAAGCCGCGGACCGCCAAGAATCTCACGCCCACCGATCAGGACCTCACGCCCCACAAAACCGTATTCCTCCGGGATCGGCCTGCGGGACCGAAGATAGACATCGCCCTTCGCCGTCACCAGAGTGACTGGCTGCCATGCGTTATTCGGACCAAATGGAGCCGGCGCTACCGAATAGATCGCGCGAAACTCCTGCCACGGCCCAAACTCCCTCGGCGTCGCAGACAGCGCGTCACCGACGAAGAGCAAGACCAATATGGATACCCTGAGCGTGGAGCTCATGGAGCCTGCCACTCGAGCGCACCGATGTCTGGGATGAGTCTTCTGACGCCCTCAGGATCCCGCGCGCTGCTCAACGCAGGATCTCCTGCGTCGACAATGGCGCTCTCCCCGCTCCGCGCTCGAAAGTCAGCGGCCTCAGGCCCTGGATCTAGAAAACCAGGATCCACCGTCGATGAGTGTTCGTCGAAGCCGGACACTTCCTGCCAACGGCCAAGGCTACTATAGCCTAAGGCCCAGTTTGCGTTCGCGTTGTTCGGGCTCGTCTGGCAGATGTTGTAATCAAAGGCCTCATAAATACTTAGGTCGAAGCTCTGATCGAAACAGCAAGTCGTCCCAGCCTCGCTCAGATTCACGATGGCGTTGCTCACTATCTGGTGCCCACCGCCGAACCCATTCACGAAGACAGCGATAGACGTAAAGCGGGTTCGGGGGCCCATATAGATAGAATTATTTCGCACTGTCAGGTCGGTCATAACGGCGTGATCGCCACCGCCCCGTCGCATGGGCGCACGGATGGATATTGAATAGACGGGCGCGTCGTGGCTTACACGATTATTTTCGATGGTGCACCCAAGACACGATGACAGACCGATAGCCGTCACTCCTGAGTTCACCAGGATGTTGTTGGCGATGACCGCCCTCTCATACCGGGTGGCGCTTCGGGCGGATCGCGCGAAGATGATCCCCTGACAGGTGGAGGTCACGTTCTCAGCCAACTCACGGATATCATTGCTCTCGATCCGAGTGTCCTGGGTCAGCCCCTCAACCATGATCGCCGACGAGGAGCAACCGGGCTCGAGACTGCCGGTGGTCTGCCTAAACACGTTCCGAGCGATCTGAACGTTCCCACAGCCAAGGCCCATAAAGGTGCCATCACTGCAATCGAGGCGCAGCTGATGATCCCTGGCCCCGTCGCCCCCGTTGGCACGAAAGGTGTTCCCCGTAATGGATAATCCGTCCCCCGTGATCTCCGCCCCAACCGAGAGGTTACCCTCGATCACGGAGTCCTGCAGCCGTATGTTTACAGGATTGGGACATGCCTCTTGTTCGTTACAACTGGTACCCCGTCCGACGCGAAGGCCCAGTCTCCAGCCCGTCAGTCGTAGCCTCCGCATGATGACGTCTGTGACCCCGCTAGAAACATCGAACCCGATCTCATCTCCTGGCCCCCCCAGCCCGCGAACCTCAAGATCCTCGAAGACTAAGTGCCCTCGAGTTTCGGGCCCGATGGAGTCCTCCACCCATACGCTGCCATACAGGAGAGGAGGCGCCTCGACGGCGTCGTTCCATGACGGCTGATACGCACCGAACACGCACGGCGTATCGGCGTCACAGATCCACTCCAGGCCGACCCTGATGTCCTCAGCAAAGGATCCACCACGACAGAAACGCACGGAAGCGCCGGGCTCCTGCGCGGCGAGTCGAACCGCCTCGAAGGTGCGTTTAGGCTCATCGGGCCGACGGCCACTAGCCTCGTCCACGCCAGGTACACACCCCTCTTCTGCACCAGGCCCACAGTCGCAGACAAAGAAGACTTCGCCTCCGCACTGATACGTGCCAGGTAGATTCCCGCACTCCAATTCTGCCGGACACTCATCCGTGCCCAACAGGCACTCATTAATGTCCTGACACTCAAAACCGTCACCCAGATACCCATCTCGACAGGTACACGCGTAGGTCCCCTCCTCGTCGATACAGTCCGCCTCAGGAGCGCAGCCCGCAATCCCTTCAGCGCACTCATCGATATTGACGCACCGCGCCCCATCGGCTCGATAACCGTCCTCGCAGAGGCAGGCATAAGAGCCGGGCTGGTTCACACAGTTAGAGTTTGGCTGACACTCGACCTGACCGGCCCCACATTCATCCACATCCAGACAGGAGCGCCCATCGCCTTCAAATCCAGGCTGACACGCACAATCAAACGTCCCAGGACGATTAAGGCAATCGGCAAACACATGGCAATCATCGAGTCCTTGAGCGCACTCATCGGCATCTACGCAGATCCCATCCGCCATGAAATAACCATCAGCACACACACACTCGAACCCCCCAGGCGTGTTGACACAGCGAGACCCGAGCCCACAGCCGTGCCCTGGGCTGGCACATTCATCCACGTCAGCACATCGTCCACCTTGATCGACGTACCCCTCGGGGCAAACACACTCATAGCCTCCCACCGTGTTGACGCAGTCAGCCAGCACGTCGCAGACGCCCTCAAGCTCCACGCACTCATCGACATCGCGACAGTCCTCGCCTTGCGCTGTGAAGCCCTCATCACACCGACACTCGTAGGCACCCGGGCTGTTTTGACAGGTCGAGTTGGCCCCGCACTCGGCCAGATTCAGGGCACACTCATCGTCATCGGCACAGACGACTCCATCCCCGGACCAGCCAGTCAGGCATTCGCAGACAAAGCTTCCAGGCACGTTGCGACAGAGCGCGTTATCACTACAATTATCCAACCCACCCGCGCACTCGTCGATGTCGCCGCAGGCGGCGCCATCGGCGGCCCACCCCGCTCGACACTGACACTCGTAGGCGCCTATTATATTAACGCACTCCGAGTTCGGATCGCATTGAGCGCTACCGTCCTCACACTCATTCAAGTCGACACACGCGATCCCGTCACCGACATAGCCCTCAACACACGCACACTCAAAACCGCCATCGGTGTTGGTGCACAGGGCATGATCAGCGCAATTGTCGAGCCTCTCATCGCACTCATGGATATCCTCGCAACCCCGCCCATCTCCTCGATAGCCAGGCGCACAAGTGCACTCATAGCTGCCCAGTGTGTTTTGACAGAGGGCGTCCTCATGACAGTCGTCGGTATTGAGAGCGCATTCATCCAGGTCTACGCAGACGCCGTCCGCGATCTCAAAACCCAGGTCGCAACTGCACGCCCCCTGGATACACTCTCCATAGGGACCGCACCGCACGCCCTCACACAGATCGACCTCCGGAGCCATCCCATCGGCCCCGCCATCTGGACCGGACTGAGTAGCAGCCATATCTGGCGCCGCCCCATCTATCGCCGCCATCTCCGGACTATCTCCCCCACCACAGGCAGAGAGCGCCAACGCGACAACAACATATACCGAACGGATCATCCCCATGCTCAGCCCCACAGACTCAAACTAATCTTCTGCACGATACATCAGAACGCCATTTGGCTCACGGGTGTCGAAAAATTCTCAAAGCCCCTTTGACCGGAGACCGGCCCGATCCACAATAGGTCGACTTTCTCAACCACCGTGAGCTGAATGGCTGGCCACAAACCACTTGAGCACTACTCGTCTTTTCGACGCATCGCCCTCGCGCAGTGGAGCGCGCCAAGTGATCCAATCATTCATGGACAGATGTGGTTCGATGTCAGCGAGGCCGACGCGCTCTTCGACCGTCTTCTCGACGAAGACGGCGTCAAGGTCAGCTACGCCGCACTGGTGGGCAAGGCGGCAGCGACCGCCCTCGCAGAGATCCCAGGCATTAATGGAAAGGTCGTTGGACGTAAGATCCTTCTCAAGGAGACCGTCGACGTCTACTACCAGGTCGACGTGGGCGGCGGATCTGACCTGACCGGCACGGTCATCGAGTCCGTGGACGGGAAGTCGCTCTCGGAGGTCGCGAGCGCCCTCTCAGCGAAGGCCGACGCCATCCGCGCCGGTAAGGACGAACAGTACGAGGGCTCGCAGAAGCGAGGCATCCTGGGACGAGCGCCTATCGGCCTGCTCGCCTGGATCCTCAAGCTCTTCAGCTTTCTCATGTATCGAATGGGCCTCCCCGCCCAATGGCTGGGCGCCTCCGAGAGGGACCCATTTGGCAGCTGCATGGTGACCAACGTTGGGAATTTCGGCGTCGAGATCGCCTACGCCCCGCTGGTGCCTTGGACACGCGTCCCGTACATCTTCCTGGTCGGCCGTGCTCAAGACCGAGTCATCGCTGTGGACGGAGAACCAGTCGTCCGGCGGATGCTCCCCGTGAGCGCCACCATCGATCACCGGATTATCGACGGGGCCCGCATCGGTCAAATGGCCACGATTCTAAAGAGGGTCATCGAAAACCCGAATAGTCTGGGGGTAATGGACGTCGAGAACCAAGACCACGCTGAGGAGGAGACTACATGAGCCGCCTTACCCTGCTGATTCTTATTTGGCCCGTCGCTGCAGCGGCTGGGCCACCCGCCACCGCGCTCCCGAAGACCGGCTCCTGCCCCTCCGGCTATTACACCAGCGGGAGCAGCTGCTCGCCGAGTTCATCGGCGCGCGCCGCGGTGCCCAAGGTTGGCTCCTGCCCGAGCGGATATTTCACCAGCGGTAAATACTG
>CALELH010000538.1 GCA_937902595.1 uncultured Myxococcales bacterium | reverse complement strand
TGCCCGCAGACCAAAGAGCACAGATTGAGGCGGACATCGAGGCCGTCTACGCACAGGGTCCAGCGCTGGCGATGGTCAACTCTGACAAAGGCATCACAAACCTACACGTACCCAGCGACGTAATCATCGACGCGTCAATGCCGGCGATGATTCGCTCATCGGGTCAAATGTGGAATGCGGATGGTCAGCTGCAGGACGCGAAGGCCGTCATTCCAGATAGCAGCTATGCTGGCGTTTACCAGGCCGTCATCGACTTCTGTAGAGAGAATGGCGCCTTTGACCCAACGACCATGGGCAGCGTTCCCAACGTAGGCTTGATGGCCCAAAAGGCAGAGGAGTACGGCTCCCACGACAAGACCTTCCAGATGACCACGGGCGGCTCTGTCCGCGTAGTGGATGCCTCTGGGAACACGCTCACTCATCACTCCGTCGCTGCCGGTGACATCTGGCGCATGTGTCAGGTCAAGGATGCGCCGGTCCAAGATTGGGTCAAGCTCGCCGTGAGCCGCGCCAGAGCAACACAGACTCCTGCGGTGTTTTGGTTGGACGCTGACCGCGCTCATGACGCTCAGCTCATCACCAAGGTCGAGCGATATCTGCAAGACCACGACACAGAGGGGCTTGAGTTCCCAATCCTCTCTCCAGTCAAGGCGACGCATTACACCTTAGCTCGTCTGCAAGAGGGTCTAGACACCGTCTCAGTCAGCGGTAATGTCTTGAGGGATTACCTCACGGACCTCTTCCCTATCCTTGAGGTCGGAACGAGCGCCAAGATGTTGTCCATCGTGCCTCTGATGAATGGCGGCGGCCTGTTTGAGACCGGTGCGGGAGGCTCTGCGCCGAAGCACGTTCAACAATTCAATGAAGAGGGCCACCTGAGGTGGGATTCTCTGGGGGAGTTCTTGGCCCTAGGCGTATCTCTAGAGCACCTAAGCGATCGCTATGACAACCCTAAGGCGGGTGTTCTAGGACGCGCGCTTGATGAGGCCACCACTCAGTATCTATTGAACAACAAGTCGCCCTCGCGGCGCGTCAATGAGCTCGACAATCGCGGGAGCCACTTTTATCTGGCAACCTATTGGGCGCAGGCGCTCTCTGCGCAGACGGACGACGCGGAGCTCAGCGGACGTTTCGCTGAACTCGCCAGTAAATTGGCCGCGAACGAAGAGACCATCATCGCAGAGCTCAATGGAGCCCAGGGCGACGCGGTTGATATCGGTGGCTATTATCTCACCAACGCAGCGAGCGCATCATCGGCGATGCGCCCCAGTGAGACCCTCAATAAGCTCATCAGCGAGCTCTAGAGCCTCCAGTAAGTCTGCGCGGTGATGTGCTGCTCTATCGCGAGCGGTTCGCAGAGCTGCGCAGGCCTATTCTCTAGGAAAACGGCCCGGCTGGATCGCGGGCCTTTCGCCAAGCCTCGTAGGCGGCTAAGTATTCGTCTATGACGCTCTCATTCTCCAGGCGGAGGATGGCGCCGATCTGCCTCAAAAAACCGCGCACGTAGATGGTCGCAGGTAGGTCTCTGAAGCTCTCATCTTCAATACATTTCAACGTGAAGGTCGCGATCTTCGTTCTGTCCGCGATGTCCTCTAGAGACAACCCCAACCGCTGACGAACGACCTTGAGCCGGCGGCCCGGCCCGCCCGTCGTCTCCTCCACCGGAACC
Source organism: uncultured Myxococcales bacterium (assembly GCA_937902595.1). Classification (GTDB taxonomy): domain Bacteria; phylum Myxococcota_A; class Bradymonadia; order UBA7976; family UBA1532; genus UBA1532. The sequence continues at coordinate 4,813 of CALELH010000538.1, read as the reverse complement.
AGATCCGTCGCGACATCTGGAACGGGTACGACCATATCTACGGGCGCCGCATCTAGAGGGGCTTGGTCACTGGGATCATCGTCTACCTCCAGCTCAACGGAGGTATAGACCCTCATCTCATCGGGAAAAAGATACGCATCATGCTCCTGACGAGCAGATGGATCCGTCAATACGCGATAGGCGTGACGAACCTCAGCCAGCAACGCGCCCGCGTCTGCCTCATCGTATAGACCGTGCAAAGTCGGGTTACCGGGCTCAAAGAGCGTAGATAGACGACGATAGGCGCGTCGCACCGTCTCGACTGATGCCCCTCGCTCGATGCCGAGGATCTCGTAGCAATTACGCTTCACGCTCATCGTATTGGCGCCTCAAGACGGATCAGGTTCGCCACCGTCATCCCGATCTGTTCAATGCCCGCCGAGATCGTTGAGCCCGGATACGTGGAGAGCAGTGGCCTCCTCCAACGCACCGCCTGCTGCGCCACATCATCTTCATCGAGAAGGCCCAACGGGATCACATCGATTCCCCATCGACGTCGCAATCCCATAACCATGCCGCGCAGCATCTCCCGGTCGGCCCGAGTCTGGCACCGATTCACGACGAGACTCGGCGCAAAGTCCGCCATCGCCTCGCGTACGGCATCCCAATCAGCTCTCCGCGTTCTCTTTACCAAGTCAATGAGCGCCTCAACCGTCGGCATGGCCTCGCCCTTGGGGCTCCTAAGCACCTCCTGAATGACCTGCCCCGCCTCTGGGTGTTCATCCAGTAGGCATCTGAACAGTGCGGCGCGCAGGAACGCGTAGGCCTGCTCCATGGAGCAGGGCTGTGGAGAGCTGAGCGTGATGGCCACATCGGCGTCCAAGTAGATGTCCATAGAGAGGGCATCTTGAGCTCGACCAAGATCAAAGACCAAGATGTCAGCAGGGGCAGCGTTGACTGAATTAAGGATGCCTTCACGCATCCCCTGAACATCTCTCCCAAGTTGGCTACGAACCGGCCCACAGAGACTCAACTGCGTACCGCTCAATCGCGCGGTTCTGAACTCGGGGGGACCCAGATGGTCCATTGGTTTCGGCACGGGGAGCGAGACACCGAGAAAGTTGTGTAATGACGGGCCGGCGGGGTCGAGGTCGACGACCATAACTCGCCTGGCCTGCCGCGCTAGATACAAGCCGAGATTCGCTGCGAGGAGGCTCCTGCCGACTCCACCAGCACCACCTCCAATCGCGATAGAGAGCCGCTGACCACGGGCGCGACGGTCCGTATTGCCTTCGATCAGATTGACGACACCGCTCCCTCTTCGAGTAGCCTCATCGCCCTTCTTGGCCTGATTATCTGTCTCTGAACCGCTCATACGCCTCTATTCATCTGCAAGAAACGCTTCTAGCCCAAAACGTCAGGAAAACGCGAGAGCATTGCGTCTTGAGTCCAGAGGTTTCATTCTCCAGCAATACCACAGCGCCACGGAGGTCGCCCCGGTGGGTGTACATAGTCAGAGCGCCCTAATCGCAGCGCTCATCCTTCTCGGGTTGAGCATCAACGTGCTGTTCGAACGCAGGCGCGTCGAGCACCGCGTGGCCTTTGCCTCCTTCGTGTCCGCCTTCGCCCTCTTCAATCTCTCGTGGTTTTTTCATTCACTCACCGCCTCAAGTTTTTGGTTCACACTCCTATTGCTGTCAGCGGTAGCCATTGCCCAGACCTGCCTCAGCTTTTTCGAACGGGTCCTCGACAAGACGATGGGGACGGTCCGTACATTCGCGACCACCGCGTCAGTCGTAATCATCTGTATTTCGGTTACAGACCTGTCCCATGAGCCCTTTGTAGCGGCTGGGGCAGCGCTGCTCGCTCTGAGCGTATATGGGTGGTGCATCTGGCGTCTCTACGAACGTTACCAGGCCGCCGAGAATGAGGTCGAGTCGACTCGCCTCAGCTATTTAGTCCTCGGTGGAGTCGTCTCCATCGTACTGAGCGTCATTGACCTCCTCCCCGCTCTCGAGGTGCCTTCACCCGCTCTGGGGCATGTCTGGACCACCGTCTATCTTTACTTCTGGATGCAGGTAGTGCTGCGGTCTCGCTTGCTCGATCTGAAAGAGCTGGTCGGTCGTGGCTTGGCCCTGCTTGTTCTTTCATCGATTGTGTCGCTCATCTATGCGGCGCTGCTGGTCTGGGTTGAGGACAGTCTGGGCTTATTCTTCTTCAACACCATCGCGGCGAGCGTGCTGCTCTTCTTCGTCTTTGAGCCTCTCAAGCGCGTCGTGGACGTGTGGGTCGGTCGACTTCTCTTCCGCTCGACTCATGATTTAGAGGCATCCATCCACGCCCTCGACCAACAGCTCGCCAGCGTCATCAGCCTCGAAGATCTGATCGAGCGCGTCATTCGCTCCTTGCGCGCATCCCGCCGAGTGACACACGCCTCGGTTTTCGTGCTTGAGTCGGCTGGCCAAGCCTACTCAATCCCAACGAAGGACGCCCAATTGGGGGAGGTCGAGACCGATCGCGTCGACGTAGTTCGCGGGCGGGCATTTCTCGACGCGTTGGCGCAGGATCGCCTCATCTCATTGGAGGATGTGGAGCGAGAGCTGCTCGATCTAAGCGATGAAGCGGCCGAGTCTCCTCATCAGAGCCAGCTGCTCGAGATCCAATCTACTCTGAGCCAGCTCTCGACCAGTCTATCCTTCGCGTTCACCTCGGGTGACCGACTTCTGGGTTTCTTGAACCTTAAGGACGACCGGAGCGAGGAGGCGTTCTCGACGTACGAGATCAGCCTATTCTCCGGGGTCACGGCTCAAATCACGCGCGCGCTTGAGAACTCTGAGTTGGTCCGACAGCTCAAAGAGCGAGATCGCCTGTTCGCGCTGGGCGAGATGGCGACAGGTATGGCCCATGAAATCAGAAACCCTCTCGGCGCGATCAAGTCAGCCGCTCAGCTGCTTGAGCCGCCCTCCGACGACTCAGAGTCGGAGAGCCTATTCAAGGTTATCGTCGAAGAGGCGAACCGTCTGGACCTCGTACTCAGTCAATTTCTAAGCTTCGCGCATCCTTTTAGAGGAGAGCTGCAGCCCGTTCAAATCAAAGACATCCTAACCCGGGTGGCGACTCTGATTCGCGCTGAAGAGCATGACGGTAACATCGACGTTTCAATCACCGCCTCTGAGAGCCTCCCCTATGTCATCGGCGATCCTGACCAGCTCCACCAAGTTATCCTTAACCTAGCGAGGAACGCCTGTCAGGCGATGGCCCAGAGCGGCGGCTCCTTGAGATTGGAGGCGGCGGTCGCGGTGCAAGATGTCCCCGCTCGTCCTGGCCACAATAGACGCCGAATGAAGGTTCAAGTGCGTGACTCTGGCGCCGGTATGACCCACGAGGTTCAACAGAACCTCTTCATCCCTTTCTTCACGACGAAGAAGACGGGCACAGGCCTTGGGCTTCCCATTAGTCAGCGTTTGCTACAACACCATGGCAGCGAGATTCGAGTGCACTCGACTCAACACGGTACGGACATGTCATTCCATCTGATCCTGGAAGAGGACGCTGACCAATTAACCGGAGAACATCGTCGCCTCCTCTCTCTTGGAGGTCCCTGATGGTCCGGATTGTCGGAGGACGTTACCGAGGAAAGCAGCTGAGCGTCCCCAAAGGCGACAAGGTGCGGCCAACCACGGATCGGGTTCGAGAAGCCCTCTTCAATATACTGGACCACCGCTTCGACCAACCCTACCTAAGTGCACGTGTCCTGGATCTATTCGCCGGCGCCGGGACCCTTGGATTGGAGTCGTTGAGTCGTGGGGCGAGCCATGTGTGCTTCGTGGAGAAAGATGGGACCAACGCGGCCAACCTAAGAAAGAACCTGCGTGGCATCGCAGGAGACGCTCAGGTCATCGAAAAAGACGTGACTCGCGTGCTGCGCGATGCATGCAAGATACCCTACGAGCTTGTCTTCATGGACCCTCCGTATGCCGACGGACTCTTGCAGCCATGTCTCGATGCTCTGGCTGCAAAAAGTTGGCTGTCGCCTCAGGGCCTGGTATGCGTCGAACAGCCGAGCGGTCATCCGGTTCTTGAGAGCGTTGCATTCAAGGAGCTTTTCTCAAGGCGCTATGGCCGAACGACGATATCGGTACTGAGCTTGAGGAGTGACTAATGCGCGTCGCGCTCTACCCCGGGTCGTTTGATCCGATCACAACTGGTCACGTGGACATTATTCACCGCGCGCTTGAGATCTTTGATCAGGTGGAGGTGGGCGTTGCCACGAACATTCGAAAGACATCAACGTTCTCTGGTGACGAACGCATCTCAATGATTCGAGAGACCTTTAAGGATGAACCACGGGTCATCGTCACGTCGTTCAGCGGACTGCTGGTCGACTACGCTGTAGACCGCGGCATAAAGACAGTCATCCGTGGTCTAAGAGCAGTGAGCGACTTTGAGTACGAATTTCAGATGGCGAGCATGAACCGCCACCTGACCGACCAAGTCGACTTCATGTTCTTAATGACCAGCGAAGAGCACTTCTTTGTCTCGTCCAGCCTTGTCCGTGAGGTCGCCGTCAACGGCGGGGACGTCTCCAGATTTGTTCCGGGACCTGTCCAAGAACATCTACGGAATCGGCTGAAGGCCGATTAGAGCGTCTTTCTGGCCGCAGTCTAGCTCGGTACAGTATTCATACCTTTGGCCAACTCGCCCGCTTAAGGTACCCTCCACGTGTGTAGCTACCATGTGGATCGAAGTTTAGTTGAAGAGGGTCAAGTCCAAGCTCATCTCACCGTGCGTAACCATCGCATTAGCGCTGTGCACCAGTGCGTGCATTGTCCCT
>CALELH010000537.1 GCA_937902595.1 uncultured Myxococcales bacterium | reverse complement strand
GGTGGGCAAATATCCCAGTTGATTCGAATGATCGATCAGCTTCCTGAGGAGCAAGGCCAACTTCTCCTCAAGAAGCTGTTTGTGAAAGATCCTCTCACCGCCATTCGAATCATTCAGCGGCATTTTGCCTTCGAAGATCTCGAGTTCGCGAATGAGTCCGGTGTAAGTGCCCTGCTCGAGGCGCTCGGAGAAGACACGATCGCGGCGTCTCTAGTGGGGACATCAGACAGGCTCATTAGGCGTTTTTCGGACCAACTCGGTACGGCCAAGGCGCGAACATTTATCGAAGATGTAGACGCCGGTAGGCAGACGCCTCAGCTGATTGAGGCGGCGCGTAGGTCAGTGCTGACTAAGGCGATGTATTTACATCGTAGCGGCGTCTTATCCGTCGAGCGACCGGGCATAGACTAGCGTGTAAAGTAGTCTGGCTCGTTGCCGACCGCCCACTTGATATTACAGCCCATACTTGGAGTCTGCTCTGTGACTTGAGGAGCGCCCTTGAGGAGCGCATCGCACGCCGATCGGAGGTCACCCCCCGTGACCGGGACGTCGTTTCCAGGTCGGCTGCCATCAAATTGACCACGATAAATGAGCTCGCTTTGCGCATTGAACAGATAGAAGTCAGGTGTGCAGGCCGCTCGGTAGCTCTGGGCTACGGTCTGACCTCCATCGAAGAGATATGGGAAAGGGTAGCCGAACTCTTCCTTATCAGACCGCATCGCCGTGGGCCCATCTTGTGGGTAGGTCTTTAGGTCATTTGATCCAATGGCGACGACGTTGATACGGCCCGCGTAGTCTTCAGCGAACCGAGTCAGCTCGGTCTTGAGATGAACGACAAATGGGCAGTGATTAGAGATAAACATCACGACCAACCCTTGGGCATCAGAGAGATCCTCCAAGCAGACCTCTCGCCCATCTGTGTCTGGTAGACTAAAATCAGGGGCTTTGGTGAGGAGTGGGAGCATCGTGGAAGGGGTCAGGGCCATAGCGTGATCCTCGCGTTGTGTTTGCGGGAATATGGCTTAGAAGGCGGGGCAGCGTAAAGGTGAAACGAACTTAGAGTGCTCTTGGCTACGGCCGCGCCGGTTTAGCCGGCGTCCCATCATCAAGGAAGAAGTCACGCCACAGCGCCATTCCACCGAAGAAGCGAATCACGTCGGGGGAGGCCGGAGCGATGGGGAGCCTGCTCACGTCGAACTTTCGGTTCGCTCTCAGCGCCGTATAGATCGTCCCCCCAGGTTGATTGAGCGCGGCAGCTCTCAATCGGTCGCTCTGTGCCTGTACTCGCGCTGCCTCACGTTCAATCTCTGCCGTCACTTTAATCTCCACAGCCTCGGCTTCAGCGGACCTGATCGCCTCGAAGCGGGTGCCTTCGAAGTCGATGGCTCCGAGGTCTCTCTCTAGCTTGCGGGTCTCTGAGTCGATGGCCTGTATGGTCTCCTCAACAGCCGACGTTTCTAGGCGGTGATGCTCCTCCTGAGTGGCCGTGACCAGCGTCTCCTTTTCGTGCGCTGTCCGTTCGGCGTCCACAGCCTGAGTGCGCAGTTGTTCGACCGCCTTCTCACCATCCAGCTTGGGGAGCGGCGTGAAGATGGCTAAGCGTTGTTGATCCGCGCCCAGGCTCAGCAATGGCTCCGACCGGTTCTCGAGGGTCTTGAGCATCCGAATTCGTGCCCTAGAGGAGGGAGTCTTATATACGATCATGCCGAGGGGACCGCTCTTCGCTTGGCCGTCTACGATGTCATAGTTCACAGCGGGTTCTAAGGTACTTCGCTCCCAGGGGAAGCCGAGTTCCAAGCTTGGCCCGGGCACACCACTCGCGGCCTCCAGTCGGCTGATGGGGTGGACGCCCAGAGCGAGTAAGAAGGACGTGAGACCGATGACTCCCAGGATGGTAATGATCCAGACCTTCATCGCTGTTGCCCCTCTCTCTGCTTCGCCTGAGAAGCCGCTTTTTCGGCCTTGAACTCAGTCTGCTCTGCTCCGATTCGACCCATCACTCGATCTGCGATCTCTAGGTCAAGAAGCTGAGGGCCGGCTTCCGCCAGAGCCTTAACCCTCTCGTCAAGAGCGCTGGCGTTTTGGCGAGCGGCCGCAGCGAGGGCTTCGAGCCGAATCTGCTCAACCTCGCGCTTCAGCTTTGCGAATTGATGACGCTCCTCAAAGGCTAGATTGGCGTTCCTGGTGCGTGTTCTAAGTCGCTGTTCTGCCGTGCGTAGCTGAGGTGAAAACTTCTCTCTGAGTTGAACGAGCAGCTGAACCTTACGCGCCTCCTCGGCTGCGAGCGCGTCGCGATGGGCCTTTCTCTTTGTGATGAGGGCCTCTTCCGCGTTGTTTATTCGTGTGTGTGATGCACGAATACGCTCCACGATTGAGGCGACGGAGCCATCTACTTGAGTTCCAAAAACCGTCAACGTTCTCAGCTGAACCCCTAATTGCGCCAGAGCGTCTCCGAGGGGTCCATTGAGGGCTCTATGAATCCGACGATCAGGTGACGGGCCGATCAGCTTAGCCACTGGGAGTTGAGACAGAGTGTGGCGCGTCGTGTGACGAATCACATGTTCGACGAGCGTCTTGCGTTTCGTGGTCGCAGCGCCGCCGGCCTGAAGCACAGTGATGGCATCTACAGCATTGACTGAGTGCGTGACCCTGACGTTTAGTCGCGTTACATGGAGACCGTCCTGGGTCCATCCATCTACGGCGACCTGGCTGTCTACCTTCGCTAAGGCAACCCAGTGCGCTCTCTCCAAGGAGGGTAGGGCGAGAGCGCGAACGTCGGTGTCGACGGTTCGCCAAGGAGGGCCGAGTAGCTCAGCGTCGGCGACTCTCTCGATGATGCAGGCGCGTTGGGTGTCACTGGTGCATATCACCGGGCCACTCTGTAAGAGCAGAGCAGCGATACCTGATGCAGCGAATAGCCCGCTAAAGATGAACCATAGATACCATCGAGTTGTCGGCTCTTGATCCGGCTGAACCGAGGGCTCCCCGGCGAGATCTCCAAGACGCATAATTCCTCCAATAGGCGTCAACGGTATAAGGGTACCTTTGTCTTGGATAAGCGCCAAACTTACGGCGCTCCAATAGCGTGGCCATCGCTCCAACCCTCTGGTACATATTGGGCGTGTGGCGCACCTTACTCCTATTAATTGTCTGCATGCTCTGGGCGCCTCTGCGCGCTCAGGCGAACGGCTTTGATGCCTTCGGCGCCGGTGCCCGTTCCCAGGGGATGGCCGGCTCCGTAGGCGCGACGGTCTCTGATTATACCGCCGTTTATCATAACCCAGCGAGCCTGGTCTTTGGTAAGCCGACTTTAGGGATCGGGGTCCACGCGGTCTATGACCACACGACTGTTGTCCTTATGCCTCGACCGTCCGGCTACGATCCTCCCGGATATATCAGTCGTCTAAATAAGCGCAGTGATACGCCTGAGCCTGGGGGAGCTGGGAGCATGATCACGGGCGTGAGCTTCGTGCCTATCCCGGGCCGTCTAGCTATGGGGGCGACGGTCCTTATGCCGCTCGCAGGTCTCTCGAAGATCTCGACGTCCTATGCGGATGAGCGCGAGCAGTTCTTCAGCAATCAATTGAGCTATACCCGGTTGGGCGAGCGGATGAGCCGCGAAGCCATCGGCTTCGGTGCGGCATATCGGTTCCAGCCGTGGATCTCTATGGGGCTTGGGATCATGGTTCTGCCGAGTGTTCGGACGGTGAATTACGTGTACACCCCCAACGCGACAAAGCCTGAGAACATCGACCTTAATATGAAGATTGACACGGGGCTTAACCAGTCGGTGGTGGCTGGTTTACGGTTACAGCCATCCGATGAGTTGACCGTTGGGCTCGTCTTTCAAGACGAGCTGCAGATGGGAGTCACCGGCTATAATGAGGTTCAGGTTCGTGGGACCAATGATGACAAGCCTATCTTTCAGCCCATCAGCTTCGTTCAGCAGTACCAACCACCTCGGGCCACAGTGTCCGTCGCGGCGCGAACCGATGGAGGAACGGCCCTGAACGCAGAGGGAAGTTGGCTGGGGTGGAGTCGCTTTACTAATGATCAGGGGGTCAGCGGAGGGTTTGAAGATGTCATCGAGTGGCGGTTGGGTCTGGAGACCGCTGTGGCGGATGAATCAGCCTTTAGAATGGGGGTCGCTTGGAAGCCGAGTCCGGTACCCACACAAGATGGAAGAACCAATTATGTCGATAACGCTCGCTGGGTCTTGAGCGCCGGTGGCGGTACTGGCTTCGAGTTATGGGGAGAGCGCTTCAGAGTCGACGCGGCGTTTCAGTTCCATGGGTTGGTTGAACGAACGGTTCACAAACGAATTCTCAACTCCGATGCCTACCCGGAATGTGAAGCTGCTCGTGGGCCTCTGTGTGATGAGTTCCCCGATCCAGGAGGGAGCGCCACGGAGTCCACACGGGTCCGGTCACGTGGGTTACAGACGGGTAATCCTGGCTTCCCGGGCTATCGACATGGCGGATATATCATCGGCGCAGGGATGGATGTCCAATGGCAATTCTGAGTCGCCTAGGGATGACGCTGTGGCTGCTGCCTTTAAGCGCCATCATGGCCTGTTCCGTCGAATCGACTGTCGGTCGGTTTCCCGATTTGGACGTGGGGGTTATTGAGGACGGAGGTGAAGACGCGACCTTGGTGGACGGACAAACCGGTTCGCCCCTCAATAACGCGTCGGGAACTTGGGCTCTTCTGGCTGAGGACCGACTGTGTATCTTCGCGGACGTCGGTGATCCCGTTGAGAATTTAGTCTGGAGTACATACCTCGTGACGATTGAGGATGGCGGCTCGGGGACAGCGCTGCTCAGGCAGAACGTCAAGCTATGTGGTCAGCGTCTCAGTCCACTCCCGTTCGGTTTCTTAACGATTGTACCGGAGGCGCTCACCAGAGCGCTCTCGAGCTATCAATTCTCGGGGTTTCTCGCGAGCAGAGAGCCTGGATCGGCTTATGTGACGGAGCCCTTTGTCGATCTCTGGGGAGCGGAAGGGGTCGCTTTCGAAGATGAGATGCCCACATCCGCAGAAGATCCGCGGGTCATCGATCAGGACGGGGATGGAGAGCCAGGGGTCACCTTACCTGTGACGACACCCGATGGGACGCCGATCTGCCAGGTCAGGGTCGTTCAGCGGACGAGAATCCAGCTCATGGGATATATACGAGGCGAAAACCTCGTGAGTGGCGAATTTGAGTCCAACTCAGACAAGGTCGTCCTAAGCGCCTCATCGG
>CALELH010000536.1 GCA_937902595.1 uncultured Myxococcales bacterium | reverse complement strand
GGGGGAGACGGGGAGCGAGATCCACGGGTAAGAGCCCTTGAGGATCCCGACAATCTGGTGCTTCGCCGTACGCGATCTTCATCTCTCGTACATCCGCTGATGCGGTAATCTCAACTTGGACCGTCTCTTCGTTGGTGTATCGACTGCCTCCATTGAGAGAGAAGTGCCCTGTAGGTCGCGTGGTGTCGACCGTCACCGTTCGCACTGTCGCCGCGATGTTGCCGGCCGCATCTCTCAGACACAGCGCGACGGTGTGTTCACGCTCGCCTTCGAGACGCAGAGGGCGAGGACGCTCTACGAAGGGGGTGTATCCGCGCGCCGTCGCGCACTCAGCAGGATCGCTGACGAAGGTATACTCCGTCGCGTCTTCTCCTTCTCGACTGAGCTGGACAAGAACGTCGTTACTCCGTGAGTAGTCACCGCTTAGGAACTCAAATCCCCCACGTGGAGGCGCAGTGTCCAAGACGACCCGACTCTCTATGGAGCCGACGTTTCCGGCCAGGTCTCGGAGACACGCGGAGACCTGCTTGCTTCCGTCCCCTGCGGTGAGCGCCCATGGCTGCTCACCTCGGTAGGGCTCATAGTTTGCCGTGGCGCAGTCGAGGGCGCCGTTGCCAACGGACATCTCCACCAAGCCGGAGCCGCCGCGATTATCGCGTCCGTCGACAAACAAGACCGTCGCTGGCTCATTGGTGGGATCTCTATCTCCGATACGGAGCGTCCCGTTGGGCGCGGTGAGATCTAGTAGATAGCGGACGGCTGCTGGATTTGGGCCGCTATTACCGGCGAGGTCTTCGCAACGGACCTCCAAAAGACCCGGTCCTTCATTGGCGGGGAGGTCGATGGCGATGAAAGGTCGATATGCGCCCTCGTAGACAACGAGGTCACGACCAGCTCGCACTGATAAAGTGATGTCATTGGCTACAGTCTGATCATCGAAGCAGGTGACCTCTAGACCGACGCCTCCCGGGTTACTCAGCACCGCCGTCCCGTTTGCCAGAGTCGGTGCGTCGGCGATGGCCGCGAGCTGAGTGGGCGCCTCTTGGTCTACCAGTACAGCGACCTCGAAGATCTCGCTCAGCTGGCAATCATCGCCTCTAAGCTGGAGTGACACGGTCTTAAGTCCGCTGCCAGGGCTGAGCTGGACGGCGATCTGTCCCTCACCGGCGTACGGTCTAAAGTCATCGACCTCGGGATCGGCCAAGCTGCCCCAGACCTTCGCGCCGGTCACCCACGCGGGCGCCTCGAAGCGGACCGCGTAGTCATAGGTGTTGGTCGTCTCCACGGTGTCTGAACCGGTCACCGTGATCTGCTGTCTCGCAAGCTCGATGGCGTCTACGGACGTGGTCGCGTTGGCGTTTACGGTCACCAAGGTTTGGCGTGGCTCAAATCCTTGAGTACACAGCCGAACGTTATAATCACCCACCGGCACGCCCGATAGAGAGTACTGTCCGTCATCTCCTGTGGTTACGCTCAGCGTCGTATCCAACAGCTGTACGTTCACTCCCGCGTGGGTCTCTTCGCCCACTCGAGTGACCGTGCCTCTGAGTTGCCCTCTGGAGATCTCCAGAGTCAGAGACCCTGCGTCAGTTTGTCGTCCACCTAGAACGACGACCCCAGTGGTCTGTCCTGTTTCAAAGCCATCGCGAGCGGCTCGGAGTGTGTACGTTCCGGCTGGGACACCATCGATGACAAAGGCGCCATCTGGGCCTGTCGTCCCTGTGCTCGCTGTGTTTGCGAGGGTGACCACTGTGTCGCCTAAGCTCTCTCCCTGTCCTTCCAGGAGAATTGTCCCGGTGATGGAGCCCGGGTTTGGTGTGAGCGCGATGGGCGCCTCGAGTACGATCGTCTGCTCGGCCGCGACTTCGATCTCATCGGTCTCCAAGGTGAAGTAGTTGGCCGTACTGAGCTCGAGGGTATAGGTACCGGCGTTCAAGAAGAGATCGAACTGACCTGCGCGGTTGGTCACGGTTCGGAGACCTGCGCCGACCACCTCAACGGTGATCCCAGAGTGGTCTTGCTCTGCCTCTGCGAGAGCCAGCTCTCCGCTCTTGTGGATGACCCCTTGGATACGTCCCGCCGTTACGTCGTCTCCCGATGTTGGGAGCGGCTGCATAACGACGCGCACCTCTCGTGCGTCACCTGCGCCCAGGCTAAAGGTGAGGTCGCGGACAATGTGGCCTCCGTGCTGAACGTTGAGTTGATAGTCTCCTGGGAGCAGGTCCTCATACCGAAATGCGCCATCTTCTGCGGTCGACCTGGGGTTCTCCTCTGGGTTTGTGGGCCCAGTTAAGGTCAGCGAAGCCCCTTCGAGCGTCTGAGGTTCGACGTCTTCAGCCGTAGTCACCACGATCGCCCCGGACAGGGTCGCTCGCCTTTGAAGCTCCATTGGAGCGCCCGGGTCGTAGGGGTTGGTCGCCGGTATTTCCGTACACCCTACGATGGCTGTGATTAATCCCAATCCGAGAAAAATAAATGATTGTCGTTGAAGCACTTCACGCCTCCCTTTTGGCCCCGATACGTGTGTCGAGAGGAGGATACACTTAGGTGCAGTTCCGGTACCACCCTGAAGCGAACGAACTCGGCGAGCGGCGTTCACCTCGACGTGCACCGATGTCCAAAGGTCATAGATGACGCGGTGAACGGGATGTCATGGGTGTAGGGGGCTACATCACCCATTAGGAACGCGAGGCGCGCAGTCTCAGAGTTGTGGCGGGAGACCGACGATGTTGAGGACTTTTGACTCATGTGTATCGGAGTAGATAGGATACTCTCGGTTGGGGGACAGAACATGAAAATCACACGATACGTATCGATCCTACTCTTGCTTACGAGCGGCTGCTCATTTGACGGTAACCCTGGCTCTCCAGGGCCTAATGGCGCGGATGGCGTGAGCTGCTTTGATGGCTTAGATGACCAAGACGGAGACGGGGAGCTCACCGAGGCGGACTGCTTGTGGGCGGTGCTCTGTCCGGCGCCTGCCTCTCAGATGGACGACGCCAACGGCGACGGAGTCGTCAACGTGGTCGATTGCCGAGAGTCTCTTAGGGGGACCATGGGCGAGCCAGGGACACGCGGGGCGGACGGGATGAACGGTCGTGATGGTCGCGATGGTCAAGAGGGTAATCAGGGCCCATCTGGCGTCGATGGAAGAGATGGACGAGATGGCGCGGATGGCGTGGATGGGCCGGCCGGAAGCGATGGGCGAGACGGGCAAGATGGCGAGGACGGCGCTCAGGGGCCGGCGGGCGCAGATGGCCAAGATGGTGAGGACGGCGCTCAGGGACCGGCGGGCGCAGATGGCCAAGATGGTGAGGACGGCGCT
>CALELH010000535.1 GCA_937902595.1 uncultured Myxococcales bacterium | reverse complement strand
TCGATGTCGCTGAAGCGAAAGGCGCTGTCTACCAGACCGCTGACGGTCCCGCTCGAAACGCCGTCGATGATCGTCTCGAGGAAGGCCTCGACGCCGCTGTCCTTGATGGGGAAGAGCGGCGCGTCGACCAGCTCGATCCGGGTGTCTAGCTCGGCGTCTAAGGTGAACTGGCCACCGCCAAACCGAGGATAGATGGCGAGGTCTAAGGAGACCTCAAAGACAGCCCATGTCGTCATCTGTCCTTCGGCGTCTTCGCTCGACAAGGTAATCTGTAGAGCGCCGACCTGGAGTCTTAGGCGCCCGCTAGATGGATCGGTGATGGTCACGACTGGCTGCATCAGAGCCTTGCTGTCCAACTGCACCGCCGCGGCAGGGTCGAAGCGCTCAGCCAGCTCGGCGCCCACCACGCCGCTCAGGATACCGACGGACAGCGGGTTGCTGTCGCCCACCAGCGCCGCCAAGTCGACGTCCATAAGACCGGCTCTCCAGGCTTCGCCCAACATTCGGTTAAAGAGATCTATGCTCATGCCCAGCGCGAGGTGCGCATCCCCGCTGTCTCCCATAGGTACGGGGCTGCTCGTCCAGAAGCCTGGTGCGTCGTAGATGACGTCAAATGGCTCGATCTTGGCGTGGGCCTGGAGGCCGATCCCGTTGGGTGTCACCGCCAATCGATCCAGGGTTAAGTTGAGCTGCGTGTTCTGCCCGAGGAGCTCCACCTCCTGCTCAAGCAGGTTCGCCTCCACCAGATCTCGAACCACGATGCCGTCGATGGCGTCCAAGAGGGTGTCGTGAGCGATGTCCTCCACCAACGGCTCCACCAGGCCCTCGATGATGGATAAGAAGCCGCTCAGGTCTAGGTCAAACCGAGCCAAGCTGACCGAGGGATTCTCGATCCGCAGGTCGTAGCTACCCTCGGGGGTCGCGTCGAGGATGAGGTCGGCGCGCACCTCCACCGGGTCGCTGCGCACCCAGCCCGACGCCTTGATAAAGGTGTTCTTGCGGTACTTCACGTTGATGGCGAATTTGTTTAAACGCAGCAACACGCCGACCTGGCCGTTACGCAGCTCAAAGTCTAACTCCAAGGAGTCATACTTAATCTGCCTGATCCTGATCTTGCCGCGACTCCCCAATTGGCTGGAGACGATCTCTTGGACGGACTCTGCCGTCAGTCGCCGCTCGATGATCTCGGAGACCTCCGTCAAGGCGCTGGCGCGGATGTCCGCCGTCAGCAACGCCGAGGTGTCAGCGTCCCAATCGGTGAACTGTCCGTAGAGAAAGCTGCGGCGTAGATCGATCTGCTGCCCATCCAATTGAGTAGCGACAAACTCCAAGTGATTCATCCCAGACATCGGTCGATAGCTGGCCCGGAAATCACCGTTGGGTTCGACGGTCACCTGTTGGCCATTCAGCTGGAACGACCGCACGGCGACGGGGTTGTCCACCTTGCCGACCACATCGACGATCCCGACATCACCGTCGATCAACGCACCAGATTGGGGACTCTCGATGGTGATCTGAATCGGTCGCGCCGCGACCAAAACCGTCCGCTTCGCGACGCTACGGTCGCAAACGATCTGGATCGTGTGACTCCCATCGTTCTTCTCTAAGATGACATCGAAGGCGCCGTCCTCGGCCTGAACGGCCACGCCGTCTATCAGCAGCTCAGTGGGCTCAGTCGAGGCGATCATTCCCTTCACGAGCACATCGGTTTCGCTAATAAAGGCGCCTTCGGCGGGCTCGCTTAAGGTCAAGCCACGGCAGAGTGAGCCCGGTGGGTCATAGATCCCATCGTCCTCCGATGACTCTCCGTCTACGATGCCGCCCGCGCACCCCTGAATCACCAGTAAGAGTAGGTATAACGTGGTGGCCCACCACTTAGACTTCCTGTCCGTCCCGCTCACAGATCTCATAACAACTCCCAAAAACTACGATGGGGGGTAGTTTTGCAAGGCGCGGGCCAAGAGGTTTTGAGTTCAAAAATGTGTAGTAACAGGCCGAAAGCGAGTCATGGGCGACACAGCCTCTGACACACTACAGTGCCAACAATGTCTCACACCTAAGATGTGAACCAGGAGCCGCGGCGGCGCGCGTGTCAGGTCTACCGATCGAGCCAGGCCCTCAGCTGGGGCACCGCGTCGGCGAGCACAGAGATCTCATTGCGATAGAGTTCACCACCCAGCTGACCCTTGGGGTTGATGAGAACCGACGCCGCCTGACTGTCCCTGAGGGCTGGAAATAAGCTCATCCCATCCATCTTCACGACCTCAGCGTGGTCCGGTCGCCAGAGGGCGAGCGCCTCCAGGCTGGTGAAGACAACGTAGACAGGCTGACCCTGCAGCGGTTGATCCTGGAGAAAGCGCTCCACGCCGCCGCCATCGCCCCCATCAACCGGAACGTATAGTTGGCTACGCAAGAGCGCCATATACATCGCCTTGCGGCTCCGCTCAGAGCGGGTGCGCGCCAGGGTCTTAATGCTCTTGAGCAAGCGCTCGTTCTCTGGGGAGTCACTCATGAAGTATTCTCCAAACAGGGGTAAATCACGTCCATCTAGAGCGGCTGAATGGAGAGGCGCCCCTGGCCGTCATTCTGACCCGAGGCGTTGACCTGATTATCTCCGGTGTTGATGGAGCCGCCGCCGCCGCCAGGCTGGCAGCTGGCCGCGCCTCCGCCGCCAGAGTAGCCACCACCAGCGCCACCGCCGATGCAACAGTTCCCATGCCCACCGCTGCCACCGCCAAAGCCACCCCACGCGCCGAAGTTCTGCTCAGCGCCTCCGCGACCACCGTTGACGAACGCCTGCCCTCCTCCTGGTGGTGGGCCGCCCCAGGTGCCGTTGTCGCCATCGGTCAGCAGCCCGCCGCCGGAGGTTCCATGAGCGCGCTGTCCTCCGTTTCCGTTTATACCGCCTGCGTTGCCTCCGTCTCCTGCAGTCCCCGCTGACTCGCTCGTTCCAGAGCGGCCGCTGCCGCCTTGGCTAGAGCCGCCTCCTCCACCCGCGACCAAGATGGCTTCGCCGAAGGCGTCGACTACGAAGGTGCCCCCACCTCCACCCGAGTCACATCCAGCGCTGTCGGTGTTGCTTCCGCCACGCTGGCCGACCAGCACCCGGAGGACCGTGCCCGCGGTGAACGCGAACTCCCCTCGCATGATGGCCCCTCTCCCGCCGTTTCCTCCGCCGAGGGCGCCGGCGGCCTCAAGAAGGTAGACGCCGTCGCTGGGGATCGTGAAGGACTGAATACCGTCCTGGACCACGACCCGGTTCGCTCCGTAGGCGTTGTTACAGTCCTCCTGATTTGGACCATTTCGACCGGTGGAGCCACAGGGCGTCATCACGAAGGGCGACGCGGCGCACTGGGCGCTGCAGAAGTCGCCGTCGTCGTTGTTTCCGTCGTCGCAGACCTCACCGGGTCCAATGATTCCATCTCCGCATCGGGCGGGGACACACGCGTTGGTGCACGCATCGTTGTTGACGTCATTGCCGTCATCACAGCCTTCACCCGGGTCCTGGATGCCATCGCCGCAGCTCTGCGCCGTACAGTCGAGTCGGCAGTCCGCGCCGGGCTCGTCGCTGTTCGCCGCACCTAGATCACACACCTCGTTGCCCAACCAGATGATGCCATCTCCGCAGTCCGCGTTGAGACATGAGTCCGTGCAGTTGTCGTTGGCGGCGAGGTTACCATCGTCACACTCCTCGCCCGGGTCTTGGCGTCCGTTCCCGCACTCAAGAAGACAGCGAGCATCACAGCCATCGCCACCGTCGAAGTTCCCATCATCACAGGTCTCGGCCGGGTCGATCTCTCCGTTGCCACATTGAAAGGTCGTGAGTCGAACCGGATCTTGGTCGCCACAGGTCAGGGTGATCGCTCCCGGGACCGGCTCTCCATCTTGAATCAGTTGGCGAATACGGCAACTTGTCTCCGACGTCACGGCGCCCTCTACGACGAGATCCATCGGGAGACGCCATGCGTCATCGGCGCGGCGCGTCAAGTTCAGGCCCCAAGCGTTGATGCGACGCTCAGCGTCGGGGTTCGCGCCGTCACTGTCGACGGCCCGTAGAACCCACTGTCCGCGCACTGGGGTGGCCGGATCGAAGATTGGGTCCAAGGGCTCCTCCGTGACCAGCTCCGTGGGGAAGGTCACGTTGAGGTTGGCGCCGGCGCGCAGACCGCTGTCCCCATCGAAGAGCGCATAGCTTCGACCATCGGGCGCGAGGAGGGTCAACACGAGCTTGGTCAGATCGGGGTGAGTGATATCCACCCAGACCTCGATGCCCGTGACTACCCCGCTGTAATCCAGCAGCAGCGGCATCTCGACGCCGATCTCGAGAGACCGAGGGATCTCTAGCGCCTCACCCTCCGTCCTAGGTTGCTCCGGGAACAGGTTCGTGAGCGGGCTCTCGGCGCCAGGACCCGGAGGTCCAGCCGGACCTGGCGTCCCCTGCGCGCCGTCGGCGCCTGCTGGGCCAACCGGCCCCGCTACGCCCGGAGGCCCCTGAGGACCCGCGGCGCCCGCCGGGCCCTCTGGTCCGATCGCACCGTCCACTCCGGCAGGCCCACGCTCACCCACCACACCTTGAGGACCCGCCGGGCCTTCAGCGCCCGCCGGCCCTGGCTCACCCTGAGGCCCCATCTCTCCCTCAAGCCCAGGCTGTCCCTGTTCGCCAGCTGGACCAGCGGAGCCTTGAGCCCCTGGCTGTCCTTCAGACCCAACCGCCCCAGCGGGACCAGCGGGACCCGCGGGCCCTGGAGGACCGGCTGGTCCCTGCGGACCAACCTCACCGGCGACACCACGCGGGCCTTGGGGTCCTTCGATACCCTGAGAGCCTCGCGGCCCCTGCGGTCCATCGGCGCCCACGAGACCTTGAGGTCCAGCTGGCCCTTCTAGTCCCTGGGGGCCTCGTGGCCCTTGGGAGCCTGCTGGGCCTTCCAGGCCCTGCAGACCTCGGCCACCCTGGGGCCCCTCGGGCCCGGGAGGACCGACGATACCCACCTCAGGTCCGACCCACTCACCCGCTGCGTTGATCACCTCACGATCGCCGATGCTGACGCTGGCGGGGTGAATATCTTCGCCTCGAACGTCCTTAGCGTGGGCTGCCATCGCTGCCCATTGGGCCTTCAGCGCGCCGCCCACCCGCATGCGCGGCGTAGTCTCGACCTCGTCTCCGATCTGGACCCCCAAAAACAAGGCCTCCGCGCCCATCACTCCAGCGTCAAACACCGTACGAAAGCCCAAGACCGAGGTGAAGACCCCGTCGACGACGTCAGCTTCCCCGTGCACTTCAGTCCAGAGCGCGTCGCCACCCTCTCGCTGCTCATAGAGACGAAACGTGATGGCCCGTACACCGTTGATGGGCTGACCACCTGCGTCAGAGAGCGACCCCTGATAGGTCAGGGTGATGGGCGCGTCCTGGGCCATGGCTGGACCGGCCAGCACGCAGACGAGTGTCAGTAGAAAAAATCGCATTTGGCTCCCCCCACAGAAGAATTCGACGGTCAGTCTAGATCGAATCTCTGAAAGAGGCTCTAGGAAAAAGAGAGCCCGAGAAGACTCTGCGTGCTTTCCCTAGGTCTCCCCTTGAGACCCTCAGCACTCGCAGACGATGTCCCACAGGCCCTGGTGATCGGAGCTGTTTTGCCAGATCTTGCACGGACCGCCATCGCAGGTGGTGTTCGGGATATCCTCCCCCGAAGCCGTGCAGCCATCTCGCTTATGCATCTGCCAGATGTTGTCATTCCCGGCAGCGCCACGGCGCCAGGAGGTCGCTCGGCATTGGGCGTTATAGAAGTGGGTGCAAAAGTAGTTGGCGTCATTGGCTTCGTTGCCGTCGACAGAGCAGCCCCCCTGTCCCGTGGCGATATAGAATCGAGACGCGTGCCCATTGAAGACGTGCTCTGGCCCAAACTGATTGGCCACCTGAGTCTCAGTGCAGTCGTTCTCGCAGCCGTCTCCATTCTCGCGATTGCCGTCATCGCACGCCTCACCTGGATCGACGATCTCGTCCCCACAGCCCGCGTCCGTGCAATTTGTCCGGCAGGCCGCTCCGGGCTCATCGCTGTTGGCGTCGCCCTGGTCACACTCTTCGCTCCCAAGCCTGATGATGTTGTCGCCACAGCGCGCGTTAAGGCATTGGTCCGTGCAGGCGTCATTGGCGACAAGGTTCCCGTCGTCGCACTCCTCGTTTGGCTCCTCTACCCCGTTGCCACATTCGAGAACACAGCGCACGTCACAACCATCCTCACCGACCAGGTTCCCGTCATCGCAAGTCTCGCCTGCGTCGATGCTCCCATCACCGCACTGGAGCACCGAGAGACGCACAGGATCTTGGTCACCACAGCTTAGGGTGATGACACCCGGCACAGGCGCGCCATCCAAGACCAGCGGAGCCACCGTGCAAGACGCGGCGTCGCTCCCAGCCGGCCCCGTTGGACCCACCGCCCCCTCGTCACCGCGAGGTCCCTCTAGGCCCACAGGCCCCGCTGGACCGACGGGCCCCTCAGGCCCCACAGGTCCCTGAGCGCCGTCCGCGCCATCGGCTCCGTCCGCACCATCAGCTCCGTTCACGCCGTCTAAGCCAGCGTTCCCCTTCGGGCCAACGCCCCCGACCGGCCCTGCCTCGCCCTGAGGACCGACCAGACCATCTGCCCCCGGTGGTCCCTGGGGACCCGCAGCTCCGACGGGCCCCGCTGATCCTTGAGGTCCAGCGACGCCCGGCGGCCCCGCCTCCCCTTGCATACCCTGAGCGCCCGCTGGACCGGGCTGCCCCGCAGGACCCGCCTGACCCGATGCGCCCCGTGGTCCTTCGGGCCCCTCGACCCCCTGAGGGCCTCGGGGTCCCTGAGCGCCGGGCGCGCCCTCAAGTCCCTGCGCCCCGGCCGGCCCAGGCGGACCGACAAGACCTGTTGGATCGCCGACCCACTCACCATCTTCGTTGATCACCACACGTTCGCCGACGCTCACGCTGGCGGGGTGGATCGCCTCTCCTCGGACGTCCTTAGCGTGGG
>CALELH010000534.1 GCA_937902595.1 uncultured Myxococcales bacterium | reverse complement strand
GATCACCTCTTCAACGTAGCTACCCCGGACCTTAACTGGTCCTTGGCCCGTCTCATATATGGCCCGGATCTCTTCCCGTGAGGATAGGATCTCTCCTCCGGTGGGAAAGTCAGGCCCCTTCACATGGCGACAGACCGAGTCAAGATCAACCAGAGGGTCGTCGATCATCGACACCAGAGCGTCAATGATCTCGCATAGATTATGAGGTGGAATGTTCGTCGCCATCCCGACCGCGATACCCGATGACCCGTTGATCAACAGATTAGGAATCTGCGCAGGCAGCGTGATGGGCTCTTCTAACTGACCATCATAGGTAGGCCGGAAGCTCGTCGTGCCCTGACCAATCTCGGACAAGAGCTCAACTGATAATTGTTGAAGCCTCGCCTCCGTGTAACGCATCGCAGCAGGAGCATCACCGTCGATGGAGCCGAAGTTGCCTTGGCCGTCCACGAGTGGATAGCGCAGACTGAAGCTCTGGGCCATCCGCACCATCGCGTCGTAGATCGACTGATCTCCGTGCGGATGGTACTTACCCATCACCTCACCGATGACACGCGCGCTCTTGAGAAACCGAGAGTCGGCCCTCAACTTGAGATCCTTATACATTCCGTAAAGAATCCGCCGCTGAACAGGCTTAAGCCCGTCGCGGACGTCGGGCAGAGCCCGGCTTGTGATCACGCTGAGCGCGTAGTTTAGATATCGATGGCGTGTCGCTTGATAGAGACTGGTCGGCTCAATTCGGCCGCCAGAGCCTTCACCGTCGCTCGAAAACAGGTCTTTCTGCATGGCCAGATAATTTCCCCTTGATAGGGGTGCGAGTAGCATATCTACTTACACTATTCAAGCGTTCAGGTAGATCGCAGAACGCATTTTGAACGCTTTAGAGAAGGTCGACAGATATGAAACGTCTGGGTCTGTGGGACATAATTGGTGGCGCTTCACTTTTGGTGTTTCTGTCGACCATGGCGGTGTCGTACCTGCGCATCGATGAGAATGAGCGTACGGTCACCGAGGCGGTGCTCGACGCCTCACAGGAGATCCAGACAGGCCACGAATGGATGGGGCTCTACCACCAAGATCAACGAGTGGGTTATGCCCACGTTGAGAAGAGCGCTCACGGGGACGACGGATATCGATACTCAGTCGAAACTCGACTCCAAACGAGGTCTTTCGGAGAAGATCTCCATCTCGATGTCGACATGGAGGCGAGCCTCAATAGAGACCTCGTTCTTCAGTCATTTAACTTTAAAATTAAGGCGGGGCCCGCCCGATTCTCTGGACGGGGCCTCGTCGAAGAAAACACCCTCAAGCTGTCCGTGGACACCGGTGGACAGACCATTGAGCGGACCATGGATCTCAAGGAGCCTCCTGCTCTAAAATCTATGATGGGCCCCAGCATCAGCCGGCTCGACCTCACGCCGGGTAAGACACACCGGTTCCCTGTCTTTGACCCGATCACTCAAAGCAATCAAACCGTAGAGATTGAGGTCGTCGGTCCCGACACCGTCATCGTCGTCGACGCGATCGTGCCCGTCACCCACATTCGCCAGCGGGTCGCCGGAATGACGCTCAACGCCTGGCTGAACTCTAGGGGTGAGATGCTGCGTCAGGAACTCGGTATGGGCCTGGTCGCGGTGAGAGAAACAGAAGCGCAGGCCACAGCTCGCGCCAGCGGAGGACGAGTGGACCTGGTGGAGAGCACTAAGATCCCGGTCCATCGGAAAGCCGACCCTAAGGGCAATGAAACCGAGAGAGTTCTCATACTCAGTGGTGAGGGGATAGAAGGTTTTGACCTCGCTGATCACCGCCAAACGGTGCACGGCAACCGAATCACGATTCGGAGAGAGACAAGGTCGGCTGGATTGCCGCTCCAGGAAGAAAGCGACCTACCATCCCTGAAGCCCGAACCCCTGATTCAATCAGACCATCCGGAGATCCGTCGGGCAGCTCAAGAGGCGCTCGGAGACGCCAAAGACACAAGGAAGGGTGCGCTTAATATCATGAGATGGGTCCACGAAAATGTGGAACAACGCTCAGTGATTGGACTTCCAAGTGCGATAGAGACGCTCAAGAATCGGGTTGGTGACTGTAACGAACACACCAATCTTTTCATCGCTCTCAGCCGTGCCGCCGGGATTCCCAGCCGGTCCGTAGTCGGCCTCATGTATGCCGACGGACGCTACGGGTATCACGCGTGGGCCGAAGTAAAGACACAGGGAGGATGGATGAGTGTTGACGCGACCTGGAATCAAGCGCCGGTCGACCTCAATCATCTCGCGCTCATACGAGGTGGTCTTGTGGAACAGGCTAAGCTTGTACAGCTCTTTGGAAACCTTGAGATCACTGTTGAGGAACGCTGAAAATAGAGGCCCAGGGAGCGGGACGCGTTTTGAAGACCGACACGCAGAATAGGCGTTGCTCTCTGGAGCGTAGGGATCTATGCCCTATGTAACGAGGTGGAAGAGTTAGGTGCCGTGAATCGACGTCAGTTCATTACGACGAGCGCTATCGCAATGGCGCTCCCCAGCGTGGTGCATGGGTATGTTCTTCCAAGCCACTACGTAATCAAGAAGGCCCAGGCGCTCTTGGATAAATCGAGAGGGCTCCAGGTGGGTTTTCTTGGCCGAGCTTGGACGGCGGAGAAGCGGCAATCCATCAACGTCGGTGAGCGGTGGCTCTTCGGTCCCAAGACGCAAGTCGATGTGACAGACAGCCATGGTCGGACCGCGACCTGGAATATGAACCGCACCTCTTCGGGCGAGCTCAGCTTGCTGCCACCGCCAGCAGTACTCTTCGCGATCTCTGGGCTGTTCGGAGGAGCGAGCTTGAGCCAACATCTCGCTGGTCTGGGCATCTTGGCGAGCCCGCGCAGACTCCAGCTTCTCGATGGGGAGGTCGCCATATCTATGGGGGCGGAGACAGACCAACTAAACCTCCCACAGGCATGGTTCGATCAAGAGACGTTTCAACCTGTCCGGCTCATATTCCGCTCGGACAAATCTCTCTATGACCTGCGCATGACCGATTGGTCTAGTCCTCGAACGCGAGGTTTGTTTCCCAGAAGATTAGAGATTCGCAGGGACGGTCGTCCCCTTCGGGAGCTCTCGGTCTCCACGCTGCGTCACCCCAAAGGCCCACGATGACAACGACGGTGATCGAGGTCGCGATTCCGGTCCCTCTGAGGACGGCGTTTCACTACAGTGTACCGAGAGAGCTTTCCTCTCAGATTCGCGTGGGACAGAGAGTCATGGTGCCCTTCGGACGACGCAGTCTCGTAGGCTACGTGGTCACTTTAGACGTAAGGCCGCCCGACGGCATCAAGCTACGCTCCGTGTCTCGCATCCTCGATGAAGAGCACCCAACATTTGACGAGCCGATGCTGAGCTTCTTGCGGTGGATGGCCGAGTACTATCACGCTCCATTTGGAGAGACGCTGCGCGGCGCTCATCCAGCCGGAACCAACATGAAGAGCGTACCCGGTGTCGCCCTTGGACCCGCGCCTCTGCTCGCAGATGCAGCGGCGACAGGAGATCAAAATCTAGCGACCCTGCTCTACTCTCTTCGAGACACCGATGGTCCCATACCCATCCGCGATCTGCCTGGAGCGCCGACGGACGCGGAGCTGCGAGCCTGGATAGATCAAGGCTTCGTTGTGCGGACGCCCGTCAACGTAAAGGCGCGCGTAGACGTTAAGATGGTCAACGCCTACCGAGCGCTCGCGCCCGCGCCGGCAGCGCCGAGGGGCCCAGGCGGACGTCATCTAAAACGCGACGAAATTCACGGGTGGCTGGTGGGCAAGGGAGCCGTCTCCACAAGACATCGGCGACGTCTTCAAGAACCCCGGCGCTCATCTCCGCCAGCTCGTCAACGAAGGTGTGCTCGTCAGTGAAAAGGTCGAAGTCTATCGAGACCCATTCTTTGGGTCCCCCGTCGCCCTGGACCAACCTCCAAAGCTCGTGCCGCAGCAGACCCGGGCGGTGGCTGAGGTTCTGAAAGCCGATGGCTACCGGGGCTTCTTGCTCCATGGCATTACGGGGAGCGGCAAGACAGAGGTGTATCTCCATATTATAGCGGAGAAGCTGAGAGAAGGTCGGGGCGCCCTCGTGTTGATCCCGGAGATCGCGTTGACCCCGCAGCTCGTTCATCGCTTTCGAGCGCGTCTTGGAGATCAGATCGCCGTGCTGCACAGCGGGCTGTCAGATGGAGCCCGATATGACCAGTGGCGACGGATCAAGCGAGGCGAACTCAACGTCGTCATCGGAGCCCGATCAGGGGTCTTCGCGCCCATCAAGGACCTAGGTGTCATCGTCGTCGATGAGGAGCACGACCCGTCCTTCAAGCAAGGAGATGGGGTCCGCTACAATGCGAGAGACATGGCGCTCGTCCGGGGGGCTCGAGACAAGGTGCCCGTCGTTCTCGGATCGGCGACGCCCTCCCTCGAGAGCACCTATAACGCTCAGTGTGGCAAACTCATTCGCCTCAGTCTTCCGACGCGGCCGACGGGGGGAACGCTGCCTGGTGTCGAGCTCATCGATCTGAAGACGGTCGGCGTACCCAACGACCAGCAGAGGTATCTCTCTCGCCCGATTCGAGACGCGATCACGGAGACCTTAGAGCGAGGAGAGCAGGTCATCGTCTTCTTGAATCGACGGGGCTTCTCTAGTTTCGTCCAATGCACCGGATGCGGTGAGTCTCTCGACTGCCATCAATGCGCCATATCCATGACCTGGCACAAGCGAAGGCGCATGCTGCACTGTCATTATTGCGACGCAGTACGGCCTCTGCCAGAGCGCTGCCCTTCTTGTAACGCACCAGACCTAGAGTTACTCGGACGCGGTACGGAGAAGGTGGAGGAGAAGTTGGCCGCTCTTTTTCCAGCCGCGCGAGTCCGCCGGCTCGACCGAGACACATCGGGAGGTCGAGGACTGGACCGTGTCCTAAGCGGAATGAGGAAGCGTGAGATCGACATTCTGATCGGTACACAAATGGTCACCAAAGGACATGACTTTCCATATGTCACCTTAGTCTGTGTCCTGGACGCCGACGCCGGGCTGCGGTTTCCAGACTTCCGCGCCGCAGAGCGTACCATTCAACTGCTGACTCAGGTCGCTGGTCGCGCCGGCCGAGCCGACCGACCTGGTCGGGTCCTCATCCAGTCCTGGGACCCTGAGCAGGCGAGTCTGCAGACGCTACGAACTCATGACCACGCTCAATTCAGCCAAACTGAATTACAGACGCGACGATGCATGGGCTATCCACCGTTCAGCCACGCCGCCGTCATCAGAGTGGATGGCCGAAACACCGCTCACGTCGAAAGAGCCATGCAGATCTTCGCTGGAGAGCTCAAAGGAGCACGACAAGGCATGGCAGGAATTCAAGTCCGTGGGCCCTCGCCTGCTGCTCTGGAGCGTATTCGCAACCGGACCCGCTGGGCGATGCTCGTGACCGCCGAAAAACGCGCTGATCTAAGGCGACTCCTAGATGCGCTCTCTCTGGAAGACTCAGAGCGACCAAATGACCTGAGAGTCATCGTCGACGTCGACCCATACGATCTGCTCTAAGAAGAAATTAATCGTCTCGTGTGTTCGTGCCAAATCGGTCCATATGATCGACAGGAATGCACTCAGAGTTGTCCTCTAAGCTCCACTCCATTCGGGTAAATCCCAAATCATACGTCGGTATCAAACCACGATACGAGGCATCTAGATCGCCTGACTCGATGAGATCGTCCAAAACATCGAGACCGACCGCGCGAACACGAACTCTCATGGCGACCGCTGCGGGGGGCGCACCGTCATAGCGGTAGTGCCTACGCCTATGCACATCGATGAAGCCTGGCTTAGTGACGAAGTTCTCCGTCGGGGCCGGCAGCAGGTTGCTCTCGACTCGAGTGATCTCCCAGAAATGGTGAACAGGCTCATCATTATCGCCATATCCTTGCGAGCCAAACCGCCAAAGGTTCTCATCAACGAGGTCGACGAGCGGCTCTTCATCACTCAATACGCCTGATTCAAAGACAACGTCACCGTCGTCTCCATACGCGATGACCTCAACCCAAGCTCGGCGGTCCTGAGTCGCGCCGCTCGGCCATGAGTGGCCAGCACCAATATTCTCGAGGATAACCTCGATCTCATGTCTACCTTCTACGGTCCGGACGCAGAGTTGAGCGCTTACGGTGAAGTTAAGCTCTCGTTGGATTCGTGCCGCCTGACTATCCATCTCAGGGAATGGTGTCAGCGCAGTGTCTACACCCACCATCAAATGACTGTGCACTCTACGCAGGGGAACCCCCTCGACATCAGCAGCCACACCATCTCGGCCCTTCGTATGACAAGAACCACAGGTCTGTTGCTCGCCCGGCGTCTCGTGAGCGAACAGAGACGCTTTCCACTCGGAGAAGGTCTGCTCCAAGTGAACGCCGGCTTGGTTGACGATGTCATGGCAGCTTCCACACAGGTCAGCCGAGCGAATGTCCTTGCGGTCCAAGAGCGGCGAATACGCGGAGCGATGGGCTGTGTTTGGAGTCGGGTCACGGTATCCGCCTCTCATAACACCGTCATCAGCGAGACGAAGAGGATTGTTATGAGTCCCCTCCACCGCGTCGACGGAGTGGCAGAAATAACAAGTGATCCCCTGCACCTCCGCAGGAAGATCCGGCAAATTCAAGCCATCGGTCGTCAACCCTAGGCGGAGAGCCATGGGCGCATGGCATTGAACGCAAAAGTCACCGAGCGCTCCACCAGTCTCTCTCTGTCCACGCTGATTCATGGCGAGAAAGACTGGGTCATAAGATGCATATGCGTGCATGCTCCCAGACCATTCGGTGTAATGGGTCCCGTGACACTCCTTGCACGACTCGGGATCTCTGAGTTGGTCTATAGAGAAGCTTGGCCGAGGTTCACTCGTCTCGGACCCGCAGCCCATACAAAAGAGAATGAGCAGCGATAAGCGCGCTGCGCGAATGCTCATCGGTTCGCCCCCGCCCGTACCCACTGAGTCACTGCGCAACGCTCAGCTTCCGTGAGTGGACTACCTGGCGGCATCAATCCCGGTTGGCCTACCCGCTCAAGACGATCGATGAGCACACTGCACTCTGGGTCCGCTGCGACGACTAGACCTTGGGCAACGAGGGCCTCATGAGCGGTCTCTAGGCCCTCAAGAACCAGCCCGCCTCGAGCACCAGAGGCCAGGTGACAGCTCCCGCCACCGATGGCACACCGTTGTAGGATTGTTCGCTCGTAGATGTTCTGAAATGTTGGTTCGTATTCTGGTAGACAGTCGCTTGGCTGGACGAACTCGACGCAGGGTGACGGGTCCTCTTTGGCGCACCCAACAGTCAGGGAGAGCGTGGAGACCATCACTAGGAGGGGCCGGAACCATGCCATCTAGAGCTACCCTTCCAAATAGAAGTTGTACTCGATCTGGTCTTGACGGTCGTCGTCGGTTGAGACGCGAATCATTACGTTCCATACCCCCTCCATAAACAGATCCATCTCGATCAGCTCATAGCTCCCAGGAGCGGCAGTCTCGGTGGCGTCCGTATACTTTGGGTTCGTACCGTGGCCATGAGCAGGCATCGTTGGCTCCGCCTGGATCGTGGCCCCTGATACTGGCTGGCCATCCCCATCGATTAGCTCAATGGTCCAGGTATACAGACCCGTATCTCGCGGGGTAGGCACGCTATCGGTGAGTCGTATGGAGAAGACACCGGCGCTGCCCGTACGCTCAAGACCAGCCACGAAGGTGTCAGGTGACCCGTCTTCGCCGCCGCTCGGGCTCATCCCCGCATCTGCGGTCGCCGGTGAATCTCCATCTCGGCTCTCATCACCTCCACAGGACACGCAGAAGAGGGCCGAGGCTAGAACGAAGAGATACCTAACCATCGCGAGTGTGCTCCTAGGACATAGTTCTGGTCTGATTATCTGTAGAGTTGCCCCCTCGATCAATTCAATCGAGGGCTTATGAATACAGGAACGCTCAGGCCCGGTAGACGCTGACCTTGGTCATGACCACGTCTTCATGAGGCCGATCCCGACCATCGCGAGGCTCGCCTGTGATGGCGGAGATGATCTCTAGACCCTCAACAACCTCACCAAAGATGGCGTGCTTGCGGTCCAACCAAGGTGTCTCGGTCTCCGTGATAAAGAACTGGCTGCCGCCTGTATTAGGGCCGCGATTGGCCATACTGAACAGCCCACTGCGGTCGTGAGAGAGGCCAGGACCAAACTCGCACGCGATGGAATAGCCAGGTCCACCTACGCCTGCGCCCTCAGGACAACCGGCCTGCACCATGAATTTAGGGATGACTCGGTGGAAGATGATTCCATCATAGAAGGGCGAACCCGTCGTGGTGCCCGTCGCGAGCCCAACGAAATTGGCGACAGTCTTCGGCGCCTCTTGCTCGAAGAGTCGGCCCTTGATCGTGCCGAGCCTAGTCTCAATATCGACGAAAAGATCGCCCTCACCATCAATGTCAATCGCTGGAGGATCAAATAGCTGACTCATGGCGCTGTTCCTTTCGTGTCGCTGCGCTGAGATAATGCGCGGCACAATAAGACAACCCGTCCATCGGCGCAACGTGGACGGGACGGTCAATAACGAAGATAATCAATTCACTGTCTGAACGATCGCGAGGATCTGGTGAAACCAACCGAGTATCCAGTCAACAAAGTAGGCCGCCTCGACGCAACCGTCCGCAGCTGTGCTGACCTGAGCAATAAGCGCGCCCGAGACGTCGTGCGAACGGGAAAGGTCTCCGTCGATGGAGTTCGAGTGGTGGATCCGGCAGTCAAGGTGAAGCCTGGCCAGACGATCCGGCTCGATTGGGCTGCTCCGAACCCGAAGAAGAATATGCCCCACGGCCTAGAGCTCATCTACCGCGACGCAGATCTACTCGTCGTAAATAAGCCGGCTGGGCTGCTCAGTACGCCGACAAGTGAAGAGGAGCCGAACACGGCCGCCGCCGGAGCACGCCGATTCTGCCGAGGAGGAAAACCACCTCTGGTTGTCCATCGCCTCGATAAAGACACCTCCGGATTACTTGTTTTTGGTCGAGGGCAAACCGCGGCGCGCGCGCTGCGCAACGCCATCGACAGCAAGAGTATGACTCGCATGTACCGTTGCGTGACCCGCCAGGCACCACGGACGAGTGAAGGGACAATCTGTAGTTTTCTTGTCCGCGACGCGGGCCGAGGTCGACGGGGCTCGTTTAAGGGGTCTCTGACAGTCCTTAACCCAGACACGAAACCGATTCAGACGAAGGGGACAGGCAAGTGGTCGGTGACGAGATATCGTACAGTAGACAGTAACGAGAAGGGGGCGGCCCTCGAGGTCTGGCTCGAGACAGGTAGAACCCACCAAATTAGAATTCATCTGGCAGAGATAGGGTGTCCAATCGTGGGCGAGAAAGTCTACGCCAAGCGAATCGACACCTGCCGACAAGTGCTTCACGCCGCTCGCCTCGTCGTCCCTCACCCACGCTCCGGAGAGCTGATGGAGTTTGAGTCTAGTTGGCCGACGGATCTTGGAAAGGTGACCCCAATAGGGAAGGGCTGGTAGGGTATGGCCTTGTCGTCTACGGAGATCATCATGAAACGCCTACTCTTCTTCGCCTGCGGCGCAGCGGTCCTATTTGCGCTTGGCTGCAGCGATAGCGGCGGCAGCAGTCGGTGTCTCACCAACTCTGACTGTCCCCTCCCGCTCATCTGCGTGGGAGCGACGATGGCTGGTGACAGCGGTGTAGCGATCTCAGGTCGTTGCCTGGTGGAGTGCCGTGTCGATACAGACTGCGCTGAAGGCCTCTGCATTGACAGCGTCTGTCGACAACCGGATGGACCCTGTCGACAGAGCAGCGACTGCGCTGAATTTGGGCGCGTCTGCGATCCAGGTCTTCGTATTTGTGTACAACCCTGTAGCACCGATGACACGTGCAGCGGCGGTGAGCTCTGCATCGACGGTCGATGCCAAAGAGCCGGTCAGCCTCGCCAGGACGCGAGAACAGGGTCTCGGCCTCGTGACGCCAATTCATCTAGGCCTCCCCGTGATGCGGGCAGGCCGAGCTCTCGACCGGACGCAAACTCTCGACCCAGAGACGCCGCTACACCGACTGACGCGAGACGGCCGCTTCCAGACCGAGGTCTATCGCCTCAACCTGACATGGGCGTGGTGCGTGGAAACGCTCAATACGGAGATCCCTGTCGATGCGGCTCGGACTGCTCGACTGGTCTGTGCGTTCCTAACCCCTACAACCAGTTCGCGGGACAGTGTAGCGCTCAATGCGGCCCCGGAAACGCCTGTCCTGGCGTCGATCGCTGCATTGACGTCACAGTTCCCGAGGCCAACGGGACCTGTCCGCCCTCGGGCCTTGGGCTAAGGGCCGGAGAGATCATCCAGGTGTGCATGGTCAATGAGACAGGTGTCCCATGCCAAGGGCCCGGTGATTGCTTCTTAGACGGCACCTGCCTAGAGCCACCCAACCCATTGCCGGGCCAAGTACAGGTCCAATCTACGTGCGCGGCGCTGTGCGAAGCTGATCACCAATGTCCATCGGGCTTCTCATGCTCGGCCGTCCAGACAAGAAACGGCCAGATCGTGAACGTCTGCACACCGGCGAGCGCTGTGCACGGATGCCCAAATGGCTCAAACGACACCTGCGGTGATGTCTGCCCTAATTTCCCCGGGGTAGATCCTATCGAGATTAGCCACTGCATCGTCTTGGGACCCAATCAGCCTGGCTACTGCTCCTGTGCCTGCAGCTCGAATGTTCACTGCCCTGATGGTTTCGCCTGCAGCCGAGGCTTAATCGAGACGGGACTCGCGGCGCGACCTGGTATCTGCCTACCAATCTCCGGCTACACGTGTCCTTTGGGCAACGAGACGTGCCTCTCGCAGGGGTGCGCGCCTCAACTGGAAGCAGAACTATTTACTCGATGCACAGCGCCCTGTGTCCAAGACAATGACTGTCCGTCTGGGTACGGATGTATGGAGATCCCAGATGAAGGCGGCCGGTTCTGCATCGCTCGGCCTCAATAAACGGAAAGAGCAGGCCAAAGGTCTTCGTCTTATCGCCAATTTTTTTCACGATTCTAATTGATCTATTGTTAGAGGTTCGTAAGATTTAGACAGCAGGATCAGATCAACACTTTTCAAGACCGTCTATACACGTCAGACTAGGCGGCATGGATCTGTGTCCTTCGGACTAGCTAACACCTTGAGTGTTTGGAAAGGAGAATTCGAGATGGGTAGAGCACGCTCCGCAGTCGCGGTGCGGGCCAGCCAGGAGGCCCTGCGGGCCGCGTTGATCGAAACGATGAACGTGGAGCTGGTTGAGACGACGGCTTGTGAAGACTTCGATGCGGCGATTGATTATTGCCGCCCAAGAAGTGAAGAGTTAGGTGGCGAAGAGGGTAGCGAAGCTTGGTACATTTGGTCTGTCGGCGATTGGGCCGTGGCCGGTGACCTGAGCATGCAGCTGGTCAGTGACTCAGATGCGATGGCGACCTTAAGTAAATCTCTCGGAGAGGTGGTCGCGACCGGAATCGACAGTTACTTCGAGTACGCCTACTTTAGCTATGCCAAAGATGGAGAGCTAAGGCGCCTGCTCATCCTAGAGGATGAAGAGCTCGTAGATGAAGGCTTCCCGGTAAAGGCTGAGTCAGGCCAACACCTGGATGATTTCAGCGAAGAGGAGGCCGAGCGTCTCTGGACGAGCTATGGCTTGCCGACCTTCGAATACGACCCGTCGGGTGGACCCTTCGAATGTATCGCCGTCAAGAAGTCTTAAGGCGCATCTAGTCAGTTAGGGTGTCTTGCTCTTCCGGCTGACTCCCGTGCCCCATCGCCGGTGGTGATGGGCAACTAAACCTGCCGATGCGTCAAGCTTTCGCACAAACAGCGTCGACCGCGCGGGTCCCCGCATTAGGCGAGGATTATCGTCATCGGGGACATAGCGCGCGGCGCTGGCTGCCGCGTAGATCCCCTCGTCTCGGCGGGCGTCATCCGACGTCCGGACGTGAACGCTGACTCGCTCAATATCGCTAAATACTCTCCCGAAGTGCACCCCATGAAACCAGCTGTATTCGAAGATAGTTCGAGAGGACGACGGGATCATCTTCCACCAAGAGGGAGTCTCACGAATGAGCGTGTCTAGAGTAGGCACACTATGAACACCGACGGTCGACTCAATTGAGATATCTACCGTAGACGGTCGTTCATTCGGCTCGAGAATATTCCAGGTAAGCAGGCCCCGCTTCGGGTGTTGAACAGGCGAACGGAGCGGCTGGCTCGGCTTCAGCCAACCGGCGTCTTGATAGGTTTTCCTGAGCGCTTCCCGCAGCTTCGCGCCGTCGTTCAGAGTCAACATTCGTAGACGTAAAAACAGTCGCCCGGGTGCTGGTCGCACCAACTTCATTTCTTGGTGTATCTCGAAACCGATGACCTTAAGGTCAATGCCCTGAGGGATGAGCCGAGTGAGTACTTTGGGCAACGCCGGCGGGGTTGGGCCGGGTTTCTGCCGAGCGTAATCTCGCTCCCGTAGAGGACGCTGCGCTGCTCTCAATCGCTCTCGGTTGATCTTCTTCTTGAGCAAGGATTTTAGGTCTACCGCCTTGGGAGTAGGCTGGGTGGCGTCCACCCTCTCGGGCCGCTCGGATTTGGCAGGGGTCGGTTGAGGATCCGTCTCAGACCTCTGACACCCCACAACCGCGAGTCCAATAATGAAAGTGAGCAGGCTCCGCATTATGTGCTCCTCAACGGGGTGCGATGTCATCGTATGCCACATTCCAGATACGAAGTCACAACTCGGACACCCCCATCATCCTTAGGTCGATACCTGACCAGCGCAGGCGCGTACCTGATACGGGTGGATGAGATCGTCGCGAGGCCATGAGATTGACAGTCTAGCGAACCCACATCGGTGTCAAATCGTCGTAAATCGACCCATTCGTCGTCCCCTGGCCAAAAGATGGATTGATCATGACGGTCCAGACACCTACCATCCGGTCCGTGCAAAAGAAGATTCTCATCATTGAAGAGGAGACCCTCGTCTCCGAGGCTCTGACCAAGCGCCTGCGCGCGCGGGGATATGCGCCCGCGCTCGCCTCGAGCCAAGAGCAAGCCATAGGTGAGTTCGAAGCGCACAGACCCGATCTCGTAATTCTAAGCCTAACGCTGAGAGGAAACACGAGCTTGGCGCTCTGCAAGGAACTCAGGGAGAGGCCCCTAGGTGCTCTGGTCCCCATCCTGTTTCTCGGAACGGGGTCGGAAGAGGTCAGCACCGTTAAAGAGGCTATCACCGCAGGCGCTGATCATTACTTCACCAAACCAGATCAACTCGGCGAGCTGCTCGCCAAGATCGTCACCTATATTGGCGCTGGAACAGTCGCAGATGTGACTGAGCATGGTTATTCCGTCGATGAAGCACCAAACGCCAAGTCTGCGGAGACAGGCTCGGTCACTGGGGAGTGGGCTGATCTAGACGATCTACTTCGTCCGGAATCACCGGCGCAGCACAATCGGGACCCGGGCGGTAGTCCTGAACTGCTGCCCTTTGACACCATGGAGGCGAGCCTCTCTGACGCAGCTCCGGATTTGGCAGACTCTGAGCAGCGGAGACCCCTACTCGAACCCGCACCTCCGTTGATGGATCCTAGCGTCAATATGAGCCCTGTTGACACCCCAACGCCCGGACCGCCGCTTCCGGCTCGCGGCAACTTTCAGGCGCCACAAGCACCTCCATCCGGCAGAGACCCCGAGTGGACAGAGCGACTCAACCCTGGCCGTCCGATCCCCCTCGAAGAGCGCGGCGTCGAGACCATCCTCATGGACGCCTCGCGCAGCCGACTTTCGGGCCGGCTTGAGGTGGCCTCTTCCGGCGTTCTCCGCCGTGTGTTCTTTGAGAGTGGGTTTGTCGTCTATGCCGACAGCAGCTCGACTGAAGAAGACCTGGCATCTCATCTGGCTCGAGAAGGGTTCGTCACCAGAGCAGCCCTGACGCAAGCGCGCGCTCGTGGGCAGCGCTCGGGTGTCTCTCCTGAAGAGGTGCTCATCGAGGCAGGCCTGCTGACTCCTGAGAACGTCTATGACGCGCTTCGTGGTCACATCTTAGATCATGTATTCAGCCTCTTCGGCATAGAGAAGGGCGAGGCGGTCGTCATCAGGGGTGGGGCCCGGCCGATAGACCCGGTCGATTTAGGTCATCCTACCGCGCGCCTCATCCTAGATGGAGTCCGCCGAAAGTTTGGTCGCCTTCGTCTGTATCGGGTCTTCGGTACCGCGAGCGTTACCCCGCAGCGACCAGCCGGAACTCGAATCCCCAATGATTTGGCGCTGCGCGCTGATGAGTCTGCCGTACTGAACTCAACGGACGGCCGACGGACCGTACTCGAGATTGGACGGAGCGCCCGAATCGGTGAAGTGGACGCCCTCGCGATACTCTATGGCTTCTCGGTCATCGGCCTAGTCGAGCCCAACGAAGGCCAAGCGCTGGCGCTCGTGGGGGTAGGTACGGAGCTCGCGACCCGAGCGATGGCGCCACAGACAGCAGACAAACTGCCTGGATACGCAGAGATCGTTCAGCAGAAGTATGTAGACGTCCAAGACAGTAACTATTTTAGGGTCCTCGGCGTAGAACAAGGCGCCACTGGAGCTGAAGTCAGAACGGCTTTCGAAGATCTTAAGCGTCGCTTTGATCCTCACAGGGTGGCGAGAGACAGCCCGCTGTGGCATCAGGTGGTCGAGATCTCAGATGTGGTCGATGACGCCTACTCACTACTCTCAGATCCTAGACTGCGAGCACGTTACGAGAACGCCCTCAGCTGAGAGAGGATATTGATGGCCCTCCGCGAAGTACTGACATGGCCCAATCCGCGGCTCAGAGAGGTGGCACAGCCTGTCTCCAAGGTGAATGACGAGGTGAAGGCGTTGGTCCGAGATCTCTTCGACACCATGTACGATGAAGGTGGCGTTGGCCTAGCCGCGACCCAAATTGGTGTCCCGCTCAGGGTCGTCGTAATGGACTGTGGGATGGAAGAGAAGCGCCCTATCGCCCTGATCAACGCTGAGATCGTAGCGCGGGAAGGCACCATTCTATGGCAAGAAGGGTGTCTTTCGGTCCCCGGAGTGACCGCTGAAGTTGAGCGCTCCGCCCACATCAACGTTCACTACCTGGACGCCACAGGCCAACCTCAAGCGCTAGAGGCTGATGGGCTGCTTGCGGTCTGCGTCCAACATGAGCTCGATCATCTAGACGGACATCTCTACTTCGACAGACTCGCCGAGTTTGAGCGAAAAGCGACGCTCATCGCATACGAAGACGCCGCCATTGAGTCCAACGAGGCGAGCTCTTGAGTCCGACCGACCTACGCGTACTCTTCATGGGGACCCCGGATTTCGCCGTACCTACTTTGGAGGCGATACTGGACCTAGGCTGCCAAGTTGTTGGCGTCGTCAGTCAGCCGAATCGAAAGAGTGGCCGAGGACAGAAGGTGGAGCTTACTCCTGTAGCGGCCTGCGCTGCTCGGCACGAGCTACCTGTCTACCAATGGTCGAAGTTGAATAACGAAAGCTATGAAGCCCTCTCCTCTCTTAACGCCGACATCGCCATCGTCGTCGCCTACGGGAAGATCTTGCCCCAACGATATCTAGACCTCCCTCAGCATGGATGCCTCAATGTGCACGCGAGCCTGCTACCTCAGCTCAGAGGGGCAGCACCAATCCAGTGGTCCATCATCCAAGGACATGAACGAGCGGGCGTCACAATTATGCGTCTCGATGCAGGCATGGACACCGGTGATACAGCGCTAATGGACTCGATAGAGATTGGCGACAATGAGACCGCAGGCGAGCTTCATGATCGACTCAGCCCGCTCGGGGCAAAGCTGCTGAGAGGCGCCCTCGAGCGGCTCTGTGCGGGAGACCTCAGCTTCACAGCACAGGCACACGACGAAGCGACCCATGCGCGAATGCTCAACAAGAAAGACGGTGTCATTAACTGGAATCGACCGGTCCAAGCGGTCCACAACCATATTCGAGGCATGTCTCCGTGGCCTGGCGCATATATCCCTTCAAGCAAAGGGCCGATCAAGATTCACCAGACTCGCATAACGGATGGCGAAGGCGAGGCGGGGGAGATTATCTCCATCGATAAGGTAGGGCCCACCGTCGCCTGCAAAACGGGAGCCCTCCAAATCCTTCGAATACAGCGGCCGGGTAAACGCCCAGTCACTGGTGCCGAATACGCTCGAGGCCTCGATCTCAAAGTCGGCGACCGACTGGATGGCTCCTGAGATGTCCAGTAGTCGGTCCGAACCCAGAAGCGTCGCCCTCGATGTGCTCCGAAAGCTCGACGGTGGCTCCTTCGCTCAATTTGTTCTGCAGCAAGAGACGCGGCGAGCGGGTCTCGATCGAAGAGACACCCGCTTCGTGTGGGAGTTGGCCCTGGGTGTGGAGCGGTGGCGAGCATACCTCGATGACGCCATCACCCCTCTGCTTAGGCGCGGCCTAGCCAAGACCGACGCTATGACGCTTATGATCATCAGGATCGGAGTGTATCAACTCTTGTTTATGGACCGGGTACCCGCACGCGCCGCAGTCCACGCGACGGTCGAATTAGCCAAGGCTCGCCGCGGTGAGGCTCCTGCTCGCTTCGTAAACGGTGTCTTGCGAGCTCTCCAGAGAGGTAAGTATTCACCTCCAAGTGATCTCAGCGTGCCTTCATTATCCATTCGGCAGAGTCATCCGGAGTGGCTGGTTGAGCGGTATATTCAGGAGACGAATCTTGAGGACGCTGAGGTTCGCTGCCAAAGTCAAAACAGGCCGGCAGAGCTGACCGTGCGGTGCCCGCCCACAGCTGACCGCGCTGCGGTCATGGCGTCCTTGATGGAAGAAGGTGCCGAGGTCTCACTGACCCAATGGAGTCCAAATGGCCTACGGATAAGTGGGCACCCCGATCCATTTAACTCATCGACGTTCCTCCAACAGGAGTGGGTCGTCCAAGACGAGTCCTCACAGTTGACCGTCGAGCTGTTGGGCGCGACGCACAAGGAGAGCGTGTGGGATGTCTGCGCAGCGCCTGGGGGAAAGACGAGATACCTCTGCGAAATTCTCGCGGATGGCGGTCAGGTCTTCGCGACGGATCTCAGCCCGAAGAAGCTCCAAAAGTTGGCAGCCCTCCTCGGAGGAAAAACCGAGTTTCGTGTCCACGACGGTAGGGAGCCTCTCGATCCAGAGAGACGCTTCGATCGCGTACTGCTCGACGCACCATGTACTGCCCTTGGTTTGGTCCGACGACATCCGGAGATCCGATGGAGACGATCTAATCAGGACGTCCTTGACCGTGCGAGTCTCCAAAAGAAAATTCTAGAGAACGTCGCGAATCATGTGCGCCCTGGCGGCGTTCTGGTGTACAGCGTCTGCAGTGACACCCTGGAAGAAGGTCCTCATCAGATCGAGGCGTTCCTCAAGTCGAGAGATGACTTCATCTCCGAGCAACCTGAGGACGGTGACGTTCAGTGGTCGGATCTCTGTGAGAATGGGTTGATGCGGCTCTATCCCCATCGGCAAGGGTGTGATGGATTTTTCGCGGCGCGTTTGCGCCGACTGGGGGACGAATGAACCAAATACTGATCGCACCTTCAATACTCTCAGCGGACTTCAGCAAGCTGGGCGCAGAGGTCACAGCGGTGACCGAAGCAGGGGCGGACTGGATCCATCTGGACGTTATGGATGGACACTATGTGCCCAATCTGACCTTTGGACCAGCCATCATCAAGGCTGTGCGCGGTTCAAGCGACCTCCCTTTTGATGCCCATCTCATGATCGAGAACCCTGATGACTGGGTCGCCCAGTATGCAGCCGCAGGCGCTGACTCCATCACGATTCATGCTGAGGCGTCGCGACATCTTCATCGCTCAGTCCAGGCCATCCGCGACACCGGTAAGCGCGCTGGTATCTCCCTGAACCCGCACACAGGTCTAGAGTGCCTCGATTATGTCCTGGAGGACCTCGATCTGGTGCTGCTCATGACAGTCAATCCGGGCTTTGGCGGCCAATCCTTCATTCCATCAGTTCTGAGAAAGACCGAGCGGCTTCGTGAGACCATCGAGGCGCGAGGGTTGTCCATCGACATTCAATTGGATGGCGGGATAAACCCCACGACGATTCACGACGCCACGAGCGCGGGCGCGAATGTGTTCGTCGCAGGGTCTGCTGTCTTCAAGACCCCCGATTACGCCGAGGCGATAGCGAACATCCGCGCGGGCGCCGAGCGCGCGCTGGGGAAATGATCGCATCGTAACGTAGCGCAGCTTCGCGAACAGTAAGCTGAAGGTTTAGGCCCGTTCGTGAGCGTCGACGAAGCGACGACGTCTTCCCTATCCGAAATGCCTAGGCGAACTCTGAAGTGTCCCCGAGACCCGTACGATAGACCTCCGGGTTCTCTGTCGTCAGGTCGACGATACTGCTTACGCCGCCAGGGACATCCCCTGCGTCAATGACAGCCGACAGGCCATGACCAAAGAGACTCTCGACCGTCCACGGATCGTTCGCCATCATGTCTGTCTCGGGATCGATGGCGCTCGTGACGATGAGCGGTCGGTTTACCTGTTCGATGAGCCCCTGAGCGACCCCGTGGTCGGGCACCCGCACGCCAATTCGCTTTCGCTTGTCCCCGATGACGCGTGGGAGGTTACGATTTGCCTCGAGGATGAAGCAGTATGGACCAGGAAGATACCGCTTCACGATGCGATATTGAACATCATCCACCATGGCATATTCGCTGATGTGCTTGATGTCACGAAACACGAGGGCCAGCGGCTTCTTGGGATCAAGTCGTCTCAACGCCACTAATTTATTTACCGCCGTCCGATTGTCCGGGAGGCAGGCAAGAGAGTAGGTCGTGTCCGTCGGGATGGCGATCACTCCATCATCTTCAAGAAAGGTGGCCACCCGCTCTAGATGATACGCGGAAGGATGCGCTGCCATCTGGAGTATCATTGGGCGACGTCCTCTTCTGGCGCCTTCTTGAGGACCTTACCGGGAATCTTAACGACCGGGTCGGTCTTCTTGCGCCGATAAAAGACGCCCACCTTTCCAATAACCTGCACCACAAGACTCCCGGTCTCAACGCCAACCTCAGCCGCCTCAACCTTCCGCTCTTTGGCCGATCCCGCAGACAAGGACACCTTGACCAACTCGTGATCATTGAGCGCCGCCTGGATCGCCTGAGCGACAGACTCAGTCAGACCGTTTTGTCCTACCCAAACGATGGCCTTGAGGTGATGCGCTTGGGCGCGCAGCGCGCG
>CALELH010000533.1 GCA_937902595.1 uncultured Myxococcales bacterium | reverse complement strand
GCTGGACTTCCTCTTTCTCAGGCGGGGTCTTCATCGATACTACCACTGCGACCGAGACTTCCCGCTCACCCTCGACGGGTTCCGCGCCTCTATCTTTGATTTTCCGGCCACGGCGTCCAGCGATGTCGACTCCATCGCCAAGTGCGGCACTCGACGACTCTTCGTAAACGGTGAGCGAGGCGCATACGTAGCCGAGAGTCTAGAAGACGGCGTCGTGCGAGAGACCGAGATCCTTCTGACGGGGCGTCGCCGCGACGGGAACCTCGACTTTCTGGTGTATGACGCCGATGGGCGACTCTCCGACCGCACCCGGTTTCCCCGTCGCCGAGGTGGAGGACACGTAATGGGCGCGTCTCCCTATGTCTGTACGGCCTGTCACACCAATTTCGATCGAACCGAGCACACCATCGGCTATGATCTCCTCTTTCCCGATGTCGGTCCCTGCGCACAATGAAGGGTAAGTATGGCGTCTTGAGAGGGCGGATGGAGATCCACCATCTTGAGCTCCCAAAGGAGGGGCGCGTCCATATCGTCGCGCTGGCAGATACCCACAGTCATCCTCATAAAGATGGTCTAGAGCTCGTCGCAGCAGAGCGACCTAATCTCATCCTCCATGGTGGTGACATCGGTGATATCACCGTCCTTGATACCCTCGGAGAGATCGCGCCCGTCATCGCAGTGCGAGGCAATATCGACTCGACGACCCACGATCTACCGACCACCATCATCATCAAGTGGACCCGGGACGACGTCGTTCGCTCGACGTGGCTGCTCACTCACATCGCCGTCCGTGGTCCGCGGCTCTACAGAGAGATCGTCGAGATCGCCGAAGAGCATAGCGCTCAGCTGGTGATCTGCGGACACTCTCATGTCCCCTTTATTGGACGCGATAAGGGTCTCGCGATCTTCAACCCTGGCTCTATTGGACCGCGACGATTCGCCCTGCCAATCACCTACGGCACCATAAAGTTTAGCTTGGAGGGGATCGACCTAAAGCACATCAACTGCGAAACAGGGGAGCCCCTGAGGGTCAGCAGCTAGCCCAAGTACATCAGGGCAACGGGTGCTTCTTCTCTGCCCGGCGTAAGAAGCGACGTAGATGTCGACGCATACGGGCATAGGTCAGCTTATCCGCCGACACCAAGTTCTGTGTCTCC
Organism: uncultured Myxococcales bacterium; assembly: GCA_937902595.1. Classification (GTDB taxonomy): domain Bacteria; phylum Myxococcota_A; class Bradymonadia; order UBA7976; family UBA1532; genus UBA1532. Next base: position 8,694 of record CALELH010000533.1, on the reverse strand, counting down.
TTGGGGTCGGAGTCTAAGTTAAAGAGCCTCGGCGTCCGCCTGCGACGATCTAAGATCAGCTTGTGAGGGTAACGAATGACGGCCTTGAGATCAGTGGTCCGCTTACGCTTTCGGGAGATGTATCGGTGGAGCTCTGTGTAGATGGTTCGGAGACCCGGTTCACGACCGGCCATCGCGTCGACGAGTAGATTACGACCATCGATCTTGCTCATGTCTGCGCCCGCTATCGCCAGGAAGGTCGCCGTCAGATCGATCGCGGCGACCGGCATCCTGTGGACTTGAGGCGTCACACCGGGCACGTAGAGGATAAAAGGCACCAAGGCCTGCTCGTCGTATAGCGACGTCCCGTGTCGTTTGTGACGATGCTCACCGAAAGCCTCACCATGATCTGCGATCAAGGCGATGGCCGTGTTCTCAATTTGTCCCTCACGGGTCAACCAACGCACCAAACGGCCCACCTCGGTGTCCACGTGGCCGACGAGCCGATTGTAATCTTGTCTGTTCTTTCGCCAGCGGTGGGGATCGTAGAGATGAATCCACTGAAACCAAGGCTTCTCCTGACTGATGGCGACCTCCAACTGAGCGGTCGCCACCTTGACGACGTTATCGCTCGTCGGTGTGCGCCAGGACCGCCCCGTGAGGTCAGCGAAATCATCAAAGCCGCGATCGAAACCCACGCCAGACGCGAAGAACCGGTTATTGCCTGCATAAGGCGCCGCCGCGGTATAGTATCCAGCCCGCTTCAGCCGCTCAGCCAGGGTGCCTTCCTTGGGCCAGTGGGGAACGGTCGTATAGGCGTGAGGACCCGCGAGGATCGCCTTCAACTCAGGTGTCTTAAACGCGGGATCGAAGAGTTGGCCCTTTCGATAGACCAATAGCTTCCAGTCGATGTGCGCGCTGTACTTACCGGTCATCAGCGAGCCCATCCCGATGGCTGTCCGGGATCCTTGCGCATATGCCCGTTCATATCTGAGAGATCGTCGACCGAGCTCTCGCATGTGGCGACTCGAGATCCAAGATCCGGTCGTCAACACGTCTGGTCGAAGGGCGTCGACGGTGATGAGAAGCAAGTTTAGTTTACGCGCATAGGAGACTGGCTCCGTGAGCCCAGGGACATCAGCCTGTAGCTGCTTGACCGTCGGCTTTGGCGCCGGCGCGTCGGCCACAGTAGACTCCTCAGAGTCGCCTAGAGAGACCTGACTCAGCAGGGTGTTACCCACAGGGCTACGGGCTAACTCGGCCCGCATTGGCGCGTCTCTTAGCGTCGTCACCCCCACCACCATCCCTAGGATCAGAGCCAGCACGCCGACCACGGGGACCACACGGCGAAGGGTCGGTCGTTCGGAAGACTCTGACTTCTCGAAAGCCAATAAGAGGCCCTGTTCGACGGACCTCGCTGACGCGAGGAGCCCCCATGCGAACAGCCAAATATGAATCGGAAGATAGAGATCGACGAGCGCGCGTCGGTCGATCTCCAAGAGCCCTACCCCCAAGATTAAGACGAGGGCAGACATCCATAATGGTGTTCGTCTTCGACCATCAGGAATGACCAGCGCAAATCCAACCGACGCGCCCCAGGTACCGAGGAAGAGGCCCAAATGTAGAAGCTCTGTCCCAGGTCGGATGATCACAAAGACATCGCAGTTGTCATGGAGTAGGTACCATCCACAGATAGCGATGGTCAGGAGGCTCATGCGTTCGGAACGAGGTGTCTGATGATAGAGGACAACGCCAGCGAGCGCCGCGGCCGAGATGAAGACCACCGGACTCCAAGCTGGGAGCGCGCTGCGACTCGTCCACCAATCGGCACCACCGAGCAGGAGAGGAACTCCACCCCCAATAAGCGCCGAGATCCACCGCGATAGACTTTCCGACTCTATCCGTCCCCAGAGCCGCTCCAAACCAGCTTGGAGGAGAGCGTAGACGACCAATAGCAGTCCAGCTGTGGTCGCCAAAGTGGCGGCGGGAGATAGACCAACGGAGGAGAGGTCACGACCTGCGACGACCAAGGAGACCACGGAAGCGGCGACGATCGCCCACAGCCAATCAGACCTCTGTGTGTCTGTGTCCGGCTCTGACACCTGCATGATTCCTCTGATTCCTCCCCGGAGACCACGGTCTTTTACGATACTTTCCGAGGGATCGAAAGAGAGGTTCACATCATTGATTTCTCGGCGCCGCCCGCGTCATCTTATCCGCGCCGCTAAAGCGTGTAGAAGATGTTCACATGAAACCGCACATCCTGGGAACCAAAGGCGGTCTCATTCAAGGGGTAGGCGAGGTCCAATCGCAACGGAATTTGGCCACTTAAGAGCCAACGCAAACCGCCTCCGACGCTCGTCTTGAATCGATCACCCGTCATATCCTGCCAGCGAGGAGCGATGGCACCAAAGTCCGTAAACGCGCTGAACCAAAAGTCATCCAATAAGAAGGTTGGGAATCGAAGCTCAAGACCGCCCAGGAGCATCGCCCGACCACCGATAGTCGCTGGCGGGACCAAATCATCGCTGGCGGTCACCCCTGGAGGAAAAACATCGTCGCAGAGGTCACCAAAGCCACCATCCTCACTCGCGCTGCATGCCTCGATAGCCGCGTCTTCGTACCCACGAACGGGTAAGGTGACCCCATCACCACCCGCCTTGAACAGGAAGCCCGATTTAAGATCGCTCTCCGCTCGACTCGTCCATACAGAGCCCACACGGAAATTCGGGACGATGATTAACCCGCGCTTGAAGAAGGACTGGACATACTGCGTCGTGAGTGTCGTCTTAAAGGGGAGATCTTCAAGAGCGGTCAGCTCAGGAAACAAGAGCTCAGCTTGCCCGATGACGAGCCAGCCTCGAGTCGGATGCAGGGGACTGTCTCGCCGATCCCACGTAATGTTCGGCGCCAGGCTGATGGAGTTGGTGGGGTCGGCGAACTGCGGGCGCTCCCCCTGCCGGGTGAGAGGACGAAGGCGCTCACGTCGAAACTCTGTAGAAAGGGCCACTCTAAGACCCTGACCCCATCGAGATGGATAGGACAGGTTGTAGAAGTCGAACCCAACGGTCGCGTCCACGTTAAAGACGTCCTGGTATGCGTCTCTTTGGGCTGTCTGCCCGCGCTCAAAGAGCGACTCTATGGCGAGATCTAACCGAGTCCCTAGGAAGCGCCGGTTCTTGAAGAATGGACCAGCTCTCCAAACAGCGTCATCTCCTTTGATGTCTGTCGGCGCATCAAACCGGTTGCTGTGATTCGCGCCTAAACCAACCTCAAGGGCATAACCTAAGAGGTTTCGGTTCCGAACCGTGGTCTCCAAATTGTACAAAACGGGGATCTCGTTGTCCGTCGCCGTCGAGTCAATCTGCACACCGAAATATAGGTCAAGTAGCTTAGATTGAGTCTCCTCCACCGTGACTACGACCGTGGCCTGTCGGTCGCGACCTTCGACCTCTGGCTCCTTGATGACCACCTCTCGGCCCGTCCCGGTGTCATGGCCGATGTACTGCATATTCACAGCGTCAAAGACACCCAGGGAGCGCAAGTTTGCTTGGCTTAGAAATAACTCATCGCTGCCCAGAGGCTCGCCAGGCTTCATGAGGAGCTCATTGAGGACGATCTGGTTCTTGGTCTCTAGATTACCTCGAACCAAGATCCCCGAGACCTTGGTCCGTGGCCCTCGCTTCAACTCAAAGCGCACTTCGTCAACCGTGTGCCCATACAGCTTGTCTTCGCTGCACTCCTCTTCCGTCAGAGCCCCACCGACGCGGACCTGACAGACCGTGTTCACAGCGGCGCTCAAGTATCCCTCTTGGTGAAGGTAGCGCAGGATGAACCCACGGATAGCCCGCAATCGGCTACGGTTGAAGCCGACGTTCCGCCGCCATCCGCCATACTCATCCAAGAACCCCTGCTTCTCAAGGAGCAGGCGCGCCTCGTCCTGCATCTGATCATCCATGCTAGAGATGATGTCCCGAAGGTTCACCTGGGCAATCTTGGTCTGATATCCCTCATGCAGCTCAACGCGGAGAATCACCAATCGCGGATCGGAGTCAGGGATGATTTCATAACAGTGATGGGTCAACGGATTCGCGCTCCACGTATCGAAGGTACCTGAGAAGAACTCGGGCGCGATTTGGGGACCCATGTCCGACTCCGATTGTCGCCGGAGTTGTCTAATGGCTGACCACTCAGAGGGCGCTAATTTGGAGCCGGCGCATCGAAACTGCATCGCGGGCATCCCTCGGCTCTGATAGACAGCTCTGATGGCGTTCAGATCATTGACGATCCGCGCATGCTGCACGATCCCCGATGACAATGTTAACGCGTTGAGCACCCCATCATCCGCGACGCCTTTGGTCTCCATCGCGTTCTCAAGCACTCGGGTACTCACTCGGGTATTCCCGATGATCTCTACTCGCCTTACGTAGACTCTCTGGCCCTCTTTGATGGAGAACGTAATACGATAATGCTTGTCTTTGATCCGCTCCTTCTTAGCGCTCACTTGGACGTAGTAATGAGCGAGAGATTGATACGCTTGGACGATCTTGCGCTTGCTCTCTTCGATCTCGGTGTCATCGAAGGTCCCGCTCTCTCTGAAGGTGAGCACCTTTCTAAGCCGACCGTCGCTGAGCTTTCGGTTGCCGTCAAAGCGAACCTCTAAGTGTCGCCCTTCGATGACTCTCACCTTGGGATAGACACGACCCTCGTGGCGGACGACCTCACTCTCTAGCCTCACTCTGGCTGCGACCCACCCCGCCTCACGGTACGTCTCTTCGACTTCCTTGAGGTCCTCTTTGAGACTTTTCCTCTCGTAACGGCCCACACCAAATAGACCAAAGAGAGACCGCCAAAAATCCGCTCGTTCACCGGTCGCTAACGGCTCGACGATCTTCCAATAAGGCATGGCGACCGCGCCACGCACCAAAACTTGTCCAAGCTCGGGTTGAGCACCCTCTTTGACGCGTACAACAACGGAGACCGCCTTGCCGTGAGCGCCGTGATACTTGGGCACGATCTGAACCTTGGTTCCGAGATAGCCCTGCTGCGTATAGAGATTCACGATACGCTGCTCATACTGCTCCAAGAGAGCTTCATCTTTCGGAGAATAAGTTCCATCAGCCCGCTTCACGGGGAAACTGCCCCCGCGGCGAAGGGGTAACCGCTTCCGGATCTCAGCGACGAACTGCTTAGGATAGAACCAGCTCTGCCAATCCGCGTACTCAATCTCCAGGTCGGTGATGATCACGTGACCTGTACAAATGAACTCAATATCGACAGGGCTACCCGGTGCTTGACCAACAGTAAACCTCGGCTCAACCTGACGAAAATATCCCGTCCTCATCAACCGACTCCAGGCCGAACTGAGCCCTTCGGCGCTCAAGACCTCGCCCCCCTCAAGGTTAATGACAGATCGTAGATAACCTGCGTCTGGTTCCTTCGAACAGAGGTCGATGTCACAGGAGATTCTTGGATCAGATTTGATGACCCTGCCCGCCCACATCGCCGCGCGTAGCTGAAGCACCGCCTGCTCATTTGCCTGAGCGACCCTCAAAGATGTGCAGAAGAGCACACAGAGCAACAATGGGATGAGGCGGCTCAATTGAGATTCAACCTGAAGTGGAGGAGTCCAGATGTAGACACCTTGTTGCTGCTCTGCTCATTGGACAGCTGCCCAAACGCGACGTTATTGATCTGGTACTCTAATCTAAACTGCTGAGGGCTCCCCTCTTCGTCATCTCCAACCAAGACCCGCGAGTAGAGCCGCAGACGTCGCGACAGGATCTTGTTCGCGTCAATATACAAGGTTCCCGAGGACACAGGGGTCAACGTTAAGTCTACGTTAAAGGTGTCTTCCAGCGGTCGCTCGACCAAGCTCAACAAGGGCGCCAAGACGACCTCAGCTGCGGGCTGAGCGCTCGCCGCTCCGCTGAGATTATCAGGATAACTCCCAGTCAGGACCAACATCGCGACCTCAAAATTGCTCGCGCCGCTGTTGCTCGACAAGTTGAACTCAAAAGTGGGAGGCGACTCACGAGTCGGAAAGACGAGCTTCGCGGCGAGGACGACCTCCTCCAACCGAATGTCTCCCGAGCCGGTCTCAAAGCTGGTGCTCGCGGTGGACGCTCCTTGGCCGGTTCGCAGAGTGAAGGTCTCGCTCGCTTGTACCGAGGCGTCGAGGAAGTTAAGGCCACCAAAATCGACGACCCCTTGAGTCACATCGAACTCTCGGCGGGCATAGGTAATCTTAGACTCAGGAAGCACAGTAATCTGCCCCTCGATGGCGAGGCGCTCGTCGGGACGGTCATAGGGCATCGGGTGCAGAAAGCCTGATATCCGATCCAGCTTAAGCCTGAGCTCGAGATTATTCGTCAGCGTGAGCACTTGGTTCCGGAGGAAGAAATCACCGTCCCCCGTCACGGACAGATCCAACATCAACCTCTTCAGACTCGGCACTCGCTCGAAAACGCTGATGGTGCTCGTCTGAGTCCGACCGGTCAATCGGTCCCTAAACCCGCGATTGATCTCGTCAGCGCCCGTGATATCCGCGATGTATTCACCGCTGACGACCTCTACACGACCGGAGAGCTTCATGCGCTGCTCTGGACGACGATCTTCGAAGGTCTGCTCCCACATCTCGAAGACCAACCCGGGTGTGTTAAAGGTGCCACGCAGTAATCTAGGTACGTTAAGACCCAGCTCGCTCCCTCGCAGGCCAATCCTGATCCTCTTGGGTAGAAAGTTGTCAAAACTCAGCAGCAAGTCATCGGACTCGATCACGCTCTCTTCACGAAGCAACTTGAGCCGATTCTTCCCATCGTTTGAGTCGTCTATGGCGACATCAAACCGGCCCGTCGCGAGAGAGACTTGCTGACCATCTTCGTCCATCGTCCGAGGACGAACAGACAAGCTCACCGGCTCCAGAAGCTCTAATTGCGCGCCGATCAGGCTGACTCGAGGTACGAGCTCTGCAGACTCGACGACGATGTCTGCCGTCGGTACGAGCTCATCGGCCATGCCGGTGAGCTTGCCGTGGATACTCACCTGTCCGCTCGTTTGGCTAAAGACCCCGCGAAGAAACGGCTGGGCGAGACTCAGATCCATCGTCCCTCGGTATGATAGATCGAGGGTGCCATCAGTCGTCACGCTTCCGCCCAAGACGACGAAGGACTCTAGCGCTTTCTCCCCAAGCGCCACTGGCCGACCCTCCAATCGGAGACGGGCCCCGAGCCGCTCGACCTCGATCAGGCCCTCCCGATAGGTCAAGACAAGCTGCTCACTGCTCTCAAGGGCGTAGCGAGCATCAGACAAGACAGAGTAACTCGCTTTCACATCCGCCAGAGTCACCTTTGCGCCTCCAAACGTCTGAGCGAAAGGGTCGAAGGTGAGGGCGATAGCTCCGGTGAGCGTGGACTGCAGCGGCCTCTCTGCGAGCTGAGGAAGCCAGCGCTCAACTGAAAAATTCTTTAGACTCAAGACAGCCTCACCACCCGCACCTGGCCCAGTGGGAACGGACGCGAGGACGTCGACATCGTCGAGAATGTGACCCGTCACGCGCGCTATGCTCGTGTCTGCTTGGATGTTTAGCTTAGTCTTTCCGAGTCTGTAGTCTGCATACCCTGCTTCATGTAGTTCGATGAATCCGTCGCCTCGAGGGTCAGCCAATGTACCGCTCAGACTCAAGTCAGCGGAGAGCTCTCCCTGGAGCGGGAGTACGTCCGCGACAAAGTGATTAGCCAGGTCAATCGGTACTCGATTCACTGTGATTCGGCCATCAAAGGCGCGGGACTTGAAGCGACCCTTACCCGTCACATCCAACAAAACTCGCTGGTCATCTCTCAAGGTGAGCTTAGATACGTTAAACCGGTCTGATGACCATCGCCCGTCAGTGTCCAAGCGGCGGTAGCATAGGGGCGTCTCTCTGTAACGCGACTTCCAACAGGGTCGTCCCACCCGCCCCTTGCCGGTAATGACTGGATTCTTGAGCACCCCCGTGACCTTTACGTCGAGCGCCGCCCGCCCACTGAGCCCCAGCCCAAGTGGCAGGGTCGCGAGCTCGAATTGACGAGCCACAAGACGAACATTAACGGGCTGTCCAGGGCTCTGCAGGTTAACGACGCCCTGAATGCCAACGTTGCCGGTGTCTGAAACCAGGCGAAATCGGTCCAGCTCTAGGATCCCCTTATCAAAGCCGACCCGTCCGGTAACATCTGCCGTCGGTAGGTCCCCGTAGCCAACGCTCTTACCGTTGACCTCAGCGTTAAACGTCGGCCGAGAGATAGGACCGGAGAGTGACCACCTCATGGACAGTGAGCCACCCACCGGGATCCCGAAGGACCCCAACGCGGGACGCACATTGTTCATCTTCAGGCTGCCTTCAAGATCGGCGATGTACGAATAGAGATCGAAGTGACCCGCCAGCGACACTCGATCTCCTCCTCCCGCAATGTCCAAGACGTCGATGATGAGATCATCTTCTGCGAGGTCGACGGCCACATCGACTCCCAGAGTGGAACCCAAACCGATCCGCTGCGGATAGGTACGACGCGTGGAGAGATGAGCGATCCCCCTATAGAGCGGCGCATCGCTGAAGACCTCTTTACCCGAGAGATGCAGCGAGCCTGATGTGCCACCAGCGATCGCTGAGACAAGTTGAGCCGGAAATGTGTAGGGGAGCTTGGTTACGTCAAGATCCAACGGCCAGACGTCCAGGTG
>CALELH010000532.1 GCA_937902595.1 uncultured Myxococcales bacterium | reverse complement strand
TATGGTTGGGTCGGTACCTCACCCTAGAAGCCCGCGAAGACGTTGTAGAACTCGTAGTAGGCGAGCAGGATCTTAAGGCCGAAGTTGTCTACGTTACCGCCTGCACCCGCGTTGACGTCGTCGTTGTATTCCTTGAGGAAACGATAGCTGACGGGGCTTCGACCTTCGCTCGCGGTCAGGTGCCAACCCTGGTCGGGTAGATGGGTGTAGGCAAACTGTTGGCCTTCGTGGATGAAGAGCTGTCCCGTGTTCTCATCAGCTGTTGCGTCGAGGAGCGCCCGCTCTCCATAGGCCTCAACGAACTCAGACTCCGTCTCAAATCGGCGAATTGCGATGCGCTCTTTAAGATCGATGTCACCAATGTCGTTTCCGTTCGTCGCCCAGGCAAAGAGGTTGATGCCGAGGTAACGGAACCAGCGAAATGTGTCGTAGCTAGACCCGAGCATGTTGTCCATGACTCGCTGTCCCAGCGCCAAGTTCTTGGAGCCAAAGGTCGCGTCATACATCGCTACGTAGGTGTAGATGTTCGGGTTGTAGTCATAGACCTCCTGGACATCCATAAACGCGAACACCGCATGGAGCTTATCGAGGACGATTCCCAAGCGGATGATGTCTCCATAGAATGGGTCATACTCGGTCTGGTAATTACGTAGACTCGCGGGCTGATTAATGACGGCGTCATAGAACGCCATCATCAGGTCGATAGAGGCCGAGACGTCATTGTAGAAGTCTACGGAGATCTCATCGTACTCCTGGTCCGTGAGGACGTCTCGGTTGTCGTCTACCTGGTCCATGCGCTTCATAACCTCTTGGACTCCGCCGCCACCCCAATCGAAGATGGCCAGGTACCACATCCGCATGATTGGGTAGATGGAGCCCATCACTCGGCGGTTGTAGCTCGCCGTGTCCCAGAAGGTCCGGAAGGCGCGGCGGTTGCGGATGTCGTAGAGCCAGTCGTATTGCTCGATCGCGTTCAGAACGATCTGAGAGGGCGTTATTCCCAAGTCGTGAGCGCGGCACAGCGGTGAGCGAAAGCGGTGCTCATCGGTGCAGTAGAGCATGTCCTCTGCCATGACCTCTTCTCGGACCTCTTCAGTACCGTAGATCCACTTCAGCGCCGCGACATCGTAGTCACCCCACGCCCGTCGGGAGCCCGCCTCATAGAGGCTCCACACGTAGTCCATCACGGACGAGGAGTTCTCATTCTCGTGCTGGTGATTCGCGTCGATGCTCCCATAGAAGTTATGGCGCAGGCTCAGGTTGTGACCGAGCTCATGGATCGCGACGTGGAAGACGACGTCTTCGATGATGCGCTCGGTGTACTCCTCGTTGGACTCCCACTTACCGCTCTCTTTACAGCGGCGAGCGCCGGAAGCAGCGGCGTTGATGGCGTCCATCTCATTGAACACCATGATGTTCTGGCGACCCTCGAGGTATTCTCGGTCGGCCTGCAGGTCCATGTGATTCTTTCGCCATCCGCGCATCTTTGACGCGAACTCGTTCTGTGCCTGGATGCCCTCACGAGTGTGAAGGACGACATCGCCAAACGGGTTCTCGTTATGGAGGATGCCGTGCATCGCGTCGTCGAACTCCTTTTGGATTTCGAGTCGCTCTGCGTATCGAGCGAAGATCTCTCGGCCGGTCGTGCGCCACATATAGGCGTTCCACTCCGGGCGGACATAGCGATACTCAGGGAGGATCCTGAGGTAGTTGGCCTGGAAGGAGTCTCGTCCCTGTACGGGCTCCGGGATAAATAGGTCCGTCGCGTCTGCCTCTTCGGCGGGCTCGTCGATCTCCATTACGCGGCGCATCTCCTGGAAGAGGCCGGCGCGGAGACGCTTGGAGCCGTCGGCGGGCTTAGCGGTCTCCTCAGCGGTGCAGTCTGTCTCTTCCCAGGCAGGCGCGTCTTCAGCGCGTGACTTTCCACCGTTCTCCTCGAGATAGTCCTGAAGAAGAAAGCGATAGTAATCCATACCGATGTTGTAGAGGTTCAAGTTGGCCGAGATCTTCTCACCTGTGATGGGGTGCACCGATGACGGACCGTATCCGAGGAGACCGCGGGTCGTGTCGATGTCTTGGTGCCACATGACGAAGCTGTATCGGATGTCTCCCGGGTGTCGCTCGATGCCGCCGTCGTTCCAATCGCGGAAATCTACACGGAGATTTGCCTGAGCAGCCTCAAAGACAGCGTTCGTCTCCGTCTTGATCTCCTCGAACATGGGCTTGAAGCGGGGAGGGAAGCCATCTTGAAAATAGAAGACAACGGGCTCGGTTCGCTTAGGGTTCCATCGGTTCAGCATGCTCCTCGCGTCGAGCAGACCGGTCTCAGGATCCCGGAAGATGTTCAAGTGCTGGAAGGCGCCATACTTCTTGTTGACTGGATCCTTCTCGTCGATGACCTGCGGCTCGTACTTCTCTGGATGATCGTCTGCCAACTTAGGCGCTTGATAGAAGGCGAGACGATAGCGGACGGTGCCTGTCTCAGTGCCAGCGAGCCAGGTGAGTTGGTCGGCCCAGCAGTAGCCACGGATGTTCATCATGTAGTTGACCTCTAGGGTCCAGCTAATGTGACGATGCTCCTCGTCGAACTCGTAGGAGTCAGGGACGAGGTGGGTGCTGATGGGTCGAGCGCACTCGTGGGTCCACTCACCGTAGTACCAGGCGATGGCGGCGACGGGATCCATGCTTGTCCGCTCAAGGTCGATCTTGAACTTCTGACGTCGCTGCCAAGGCTCCTCGTAGTTCTCTTCGAGGAAGTTGGTCCGCTCTCCATCGAGGCTCTCGCGTAGCTTGACGTCTACGTGGGTTCCGTCGAACTCCATCAACATTCGATCGATGCGGGTTGGCGCGTTGTCATTGGGGTTCTCGAGGTCGTCCTCTTGAAAACGAACGCCATCGAGCACCTGTAGCTTGTTCTCGTGGAAGCGAAACTTGACGAGCTTAAGTTGGCTCTCAAGCCCCGGGAACGCGTAGTCACCGACGATGTTGGGTGAACTCGCTCCGACTACGGTGACCTTCATAAGCCAGTTGTCTTCACGATCCTCTGGTTGGGTCGTGAGAGTAGACTTGTCTAAGTATACGGACTCATTACGAAGGCCGTTACGAATTGGTCGGTGATCCACGCACGCGTTAGCGACGAGGAGAGTAGCGAAGGCGACGAGGAGCTGGGTAGTAAAACGATTCATGATGGCCTCCCTTACTTCCACATTTTGACGTTGATGGCGCGGTCAGCGACCGTCGTAAAAGAAGTCTTAGACTTCAGCGAGAAGACGGAGTCGAGGACGTGCCCGTCAGCGGACCAATTGAAGAGGATCTGGCAGTCTCGGTAGGTGTCATCACCGACCTCAGCCCGCCAGGCCTCCATCACCTTCGGCATGTCGTCGCCATAGGAGATGTACAGCGATGTGTCGATTGGGTCTGGTGGAGGTGTACCTTCGGGCGCGTCGGGATCAGCCGGCGGGAAGATGGTTGGGCCCTCACAGAACTTCACGCGCCCCTTAAATAGGAACTCGATCACCGCGCCGACCGTGCCGTCCGCTTCGATGTAGAAGTCCATCAGGGTCTCTTTTCCGAGCAGCCTAATGTAGTTGGCAGGGACAAACTCTAGGCGCTCACCTGCGATTGACCTGACGTAGCCATTTCGATCCTCGATGGGGGAGCCGGGGACGGTAATCGTCTTACGGCCGATGGCTCCCGAGAGGGTGATGGTCTTTACGTTGACGTCCAAAGTGTCGAGCTGGCGGTCAAATCCGGTGACCGTCATGGGCGAGCCCCCAAGGGCGTATGGGTTGATCTCCGGATCCACCTTCGAGAGTCCGATTTGGTAGTAAGGGTAGTCCTCAACACCGTCAGCTCGAGCGCGAACCGAGGCGTTGATGCCGGCGTAGATCTCGTCGACCTCGCTGTAACCACGAGAGACCGTGATCGCCGTGATGGCGCCGTACCCGTTACTGAACTGGACGACCATTCGATAGGCGACCCCGTCCTCGACGAAGTGACCGTAGCCGATGGACCAGCTCTGGTCATCGGTCGACCGAAGCGCGACGAAGGCGCCATCATCTTCGGTGCGTCCGTCGCTGAGCTGGTCCAGAGCCGTCTCGACGAAGGGCTCAACGATGTAGATCGGTTGGCCGACGCGCGGATCGACGACCGCGCGGTCCTCTGCGCTCAGACCTTCATAGATGGAGGTGACCTCGTCGACGACGCTGCGGATCCAGTTGGTGTTGTCACCGTTGGCAGGATCGACGGCGATCACATCGAGAGGGAAGGGTTGGTCTTGATCGAGGACCGTCTGTGGCACCGAGATTCGATACTCAAGCAGCGGGTGGTCTGGACGCGCTCCGTCAGTCACGCTGTTGCGGAGCCTCCGGCTGAGACGTTGGCGGTATCCGCGCGCCAGGAGGGACGGGATATAATTCGAGATGGGCGCTGACATCGTCAGGGTCCATGTCATCTCATAGAGCACGTCGTCGTCAGCTGGGCCTTCGCCATCCCGAAAGATCTCAGCTTGAGAGACGTCGCGCTTAAAATCGACGGTGATCCCGTTGAACTCGGCGGCGACACCGTCGCGCTGACTGTGGACATTGTAGCTGATGCGATTCCGCGCCGACTCCGTTGGGACGCACGCCTCTCGGAAGTCTGCCCAGGTCTGCTCTGCGTTTAAATCGATGGTGCATCCAGCTTGGGATGCGCTGGTGAGCACAGGAGCGAAGGTGTCGGTGCCCAGGTCGATGGCGCTGCTGATCTCGAAGGGCGCTACGCGGACTGGAGAGGTGTGAACGAGAATCACACGGCCATCGGGCGTCAGACGAATCTGAATCCCTGAGTCTTCTAGGATAATGAAGCTGTCCTGTGGCGTGTTCTCCTGATTCGGCGACGTGTATACGATTCGGCATCGTTTCGCTTCGATGCAGTTGAAGTCTGCCGCGAGCGGCTCATCGTTAAAGAAGGTCTCGCGCACCATCCCGTAGATACGCGTGACGTTCTCTTCATTTAAGAATGACTCAGGGTTGCCGTTTCGCTCTGCGCCGCTCGCATATTCGGTGAGCTCGGTGCCACCAATGCTGATGCGCTCACGAGGCTTCAAGATGATCTCGACGGGCTCGCCCTCGATGGTGACTGTGCCGGTCATGTTACCGAGGTATGACTGGTATGCCATGACCGCTTCAACGAGGCGGGTCTCAGTATCGAAGAACACGATGACCTCATTGGTTGGGCCCCAGACAAAAGCGTCGGCATAGACCCCAGTCGGATCGCAGTACTTACCTTCTTCGGGTCGCCCAAGGAGATCGTCAGCTAAGTAGGGCTGACCTTCCGGGCCCAGCAGAGGGATAGTACCGACGGAGACGTCCGGGATGATCGGAGCGACCACCATGTCTCGGATTTGCGCTTCGGTCTCGTTCTCGTCGCAGAAGCGAGCGCGACCGACGGAGTCACCCCCAGCGGTGTTGGTGTAGGGCTTATTGCCCTCTGGAGTCCAGGTCGATCCGTTGCCGTTTGGCAGCGCTTCGTCACCACTCACTGGTGTGAAGACCTGCTCCGGCCCATCTTCGCACGCGGTGGCGAAGGCGCAGGAGAACATCAGCAGGAATAAGAATTTACGCATCGGTCTCTCTCTTCGGGTTCGGGATTGAGAAAACATGATTCTTGGTTAGCAATTCATTCGGGAGCGCGACTACCACATATGGCGAGAAACATCTATCGGAGGACATGGTGGCCGCGTTCCCGGAGCGCCGGGCGCCGCGAACAGCACTAGCAAACACATCCAACAATCGTCTCCACCTGCTCGTCCAAAAGAGTCTAGAGTTCTACGCGCTTCCCCTCGGCGTAGAGGCGTTCATCGATGGACAGAGCCTCCCTGTAAGGCTCGGCAGTAAATCAGGATGGAGGTGGTTTGTATAGGCCACAAAAAAGAAGGGCGATCTTCACCGGGGGCAGGTGGGCTTCATGCACGGAGAGTCGAGGGGAAGTCCGGGATTTAGACCCCACTCAGAACTGAAAATATATGAAGGGAGGTGGAGTCTCTGGAGCTGCGATCATCGCGCAATAGAGGAGGACGATCACGACGGCGAATCGCGCCCACTGAGGCGCTCGCCATAGCCGCCTTACGACCTGGTTAGATCCAACGGGCCAGACCATCTGAGCGACGATAATAAACACCATCATCACGCCACTGAGCGACAGCCAGCCCCCCATGCCTGAGCTGCTCACCTGGCTCGTCCAGGCCGCCCAATCCCAGCGGGAGATGTTCAACATGCCGTTCATGAGCGCACCGCAGTCGCTGAGGGTCTCTGCTCTGAAGAAGGCCCAGCCGATGCAGACGAGGTGAAAGAAGATGAGACGTCGAAACCATCGCGCGAGGCGACCGACATATGGAATCGCGTCGACGGTCTCCCCAAGCGCTTGCAAGGCGTCCGGTCTAAAGATGACCAACAGCAGGCCGTGCCAGGCGCCCCAAAGGATAAAGTTCCAGGCGGCGCCGTGCCAAAGGCCTCCGAGAAGCATCGTCAACATTAGGTTTCGCAGGTTTAACCAACGGCCTACGCGGTTTCCACCCAGGGAGATGTAGAGGTAATCCCGAAGCCAGGTTGACAGCGAGATGTGCCAGCGGCGCCAAAACTCTGATGGTCCAGCGGCTGCGTATGGAGCCTCGAAGTTCTGGACCAATTGGATTCCCATGAGGCGGCCCAAGCCAACCGCGATATCCGAGTATCCGGAGAAGTCGCAATAGATCTGGACGGCGAACGCATAGGTCGCGATCCAGAGGGCCGGCCCAGCGGCAGCCGACGGGTCGGCGTAGGCCGCGTCCACCAAGAGGGCGATGTTGTCGGCGATGACGACCTTCTTGAAGCAACCTATGGCGATGAGCCCCCAGCCCGTGTGGTCGGCTTCCCGTTCATCTAGAGTCTCTATCTGCGGGAGCAGCCGACGTGCGCGCTCGATGGGACCTGCGACCAGCTGGGGGAAGAACGCTACGTAGATTGAGAAATCGAGGAGGCTGTCCGTCGGATCGAGCTGCCTTCGATAGATGTCGATGGTGTAGCTCATGGTCTGGAAAGTGTAGAAAGAAATGCCGACGGGCAGCACGATCTCGAGGGTGCCCAGATTGGCCTCGATCCCCAGGGTCTGTAAGCCCGTGATGGCAGACGCGACGAAGAAGTTGCAGTACTTGAAGAAGGCCAGGGCGCCG
>CALELH010000531.1 GCA_937902595.1 uncultured Myxococcales bacterium | reverse complement strand
GGGCGCGACCTGCGATCAAGACGTGTTCCCACCGGCTGGACCTCTTGAGATGAATGAGTTCCTTCGATACTCGTCGCGACTCCATGCGCGGGACATGGGGATAAACAACTATTTTGAACATCAAAGCCAAGACGGACGTAGCCCTGGCGACCGAATGCGGCAAGTAGGTTTTGAAGGGGCGGGACCAACAGGCGAGAACATCGCCGCAGGCCAAGAGACCCCTGCAGACGTCGTGGAAGGCTGGATGAACAGTCCGGGTCACTGCCGTAATATCATGGACCCGGACTACAACGTGATGGGTGTGGGGTACGCTTTTGCCGAGGGATCTCGCTTCGGTGAATATTGGGTTCAGAACTTCGGCGGTAGTCACTGAGAGAACCGTTTGGAGCTGACCTTCGTAAGGCGAGACGCAGGGGTGGGGCTTACAACTATTGCCAGCGCATGACGCCTAGGATAGAGAGAGGCCGCTGTCATCGCGTGGTCCAGTAATCAACCGACTGAGGCGCCCATCGAGATTCCCCTGTGGGATCGAGAGATGAGCACCTTTGAGGCACGCAGGGGGTTCGACAGACTTTGGGGGGGCGTCAGGGGTCGACGGGGGTCGTCGTCCCAGGGCGAAACTCATGAGACGCCAGCGTGAGCGCTGGGACTCGTGAGGTAACTGAGTCAACACGGAGCACTTGATGAATTCGCAAGATCAACAGAAGACATCTGTCCTAACCGATCCCGTCGAGCGTCTCGCAGCGCTCCGCCACGAGTTTGGCGAGCATGGCGGCGTCAACATGTCCATCGAAGCATCGACGACCTTCACCGTGATGGAGGCGGGCACAATGCCCGAAATCTTCAACGGTCGCTTGGGTCCAGACGCCGGTGGCTGCTTCCTCTACGGTCGACACTTCAACCCGACCGTCTACGTCTTAGGAAGACAGCTCGCCGCCATGGAGGGCGCGGAGGCTGGCTACTGCACAGGCAGCGGCCTCGGCGCTATCTCCTGCGCCCTACTCGGCATCCTCGACCAAGGCGATCATGTCGTCGCCTCGGACACTCTCTATGGAGGCACGTGGGCGATGCTCGCGGAGTTTTTCCCTAAGAAATGCGGCATCACTACGACCTTTGTAGACATTAGAGACCGCGCGGCCGTAGAGGCCGCCATCACCGACCGCACTAAGGTGGTGTACGCCGAGTCTCTATCAAACCCAACCCTACACTTGGCCGACCTGCCCATGCTGGCGGACGTCGCCCACGCCAACGGAGCGAAGCTGGTTGTCGATAACACCTTCACGCCCCTCGCGATCACGCCGATGGAGCATGGGGCAGATGTCGTCGTTCACTCGCTGACAAAGTTCGTCAATGGCGCCAGCGACTTCATCGCTGGAGCCGTCTGTGGTTCGGCGGAGTTCGTCGGCTCTCTCATGGACCTCCATGTAGGCCCGCTGATGTTGCTGGGACCAACCATGGATCCTCAGGTCGCTCACTCCATCAGCTTGCGTATTCCCCATCTACCCATCCGTATGATCGAGCACGCGCGCCGTTCTCAGATCTTCGCCGAACGTCTTGAAGCGGCGGGCGTAAAGGTGTGCTACCCAGGCTTAGCGAGCCACCCCGACCATGAACTATTCGGGCGAATTGGCCGGCCCGAGTATGGCTACGGAGGTCTGCTGACCATCGACGCGGGGACATGCGAACGCGCCGAGGCCTTGATGGATGATCTGCAAAACGCCGAGGGCTTCGGCTTCATGGCAGTGAGCCTCGGATACTTCGACACGCTCATGTCGTGCTCGGCGAGCTCAACGTCAAGCGAGATGACGGAGGAGGCCCTAGAGGACGCAGGGATCGCCCCTGGCCTGCTCCGAATGTCCATCGGCTACACCGGCAGCCTAGAGCAACGCTGGAGTCAATTGGAGCGAGCGCTCAAGCGGGTTAATCTAATCTAAACCAGGCCTTAGCCATCGCTCGCGCGGTGAACAACACCGTTGATCATGGACGCGAAGAACAGCTCCGCGAGTATCACCGCGTACAGACTCGTCAAGAGCGAGACCGCGAAGGCCGGGCCGATGGTCGTAGGGTCATCCATGTATGCGAGCATCAGGATCCAGCCGATGAACATCCCGGCGAATCCCGCGGCGAGAGAGGTTGTCCTAGCCGTCTGTAACACCGAGGTATGCCGAGCGGCTTCGGACGGAGTCACCGGGTCGTGACCTAGCCCAGCTCTCACCGCGAGGCGCACGTCGGTCCAGCTACACCAAGCCACGAGGCTCGCGACCAAAACCCCGAGAATGATGGCCATGGAGGCGGCGTCTAGGAACAGCCAGATCTGGCTATCTCTCAATATCTCCGCCACCAATATCCCAACCGCGGCTAGCCTCAGAAACACCGACATCACTTCCCCCCCAAATTGAAGGAAAACAGGAGCACCAAGAAGACAGCCAACGCGCCTAGAAAGTAGTAAGCCATGGGCGCCCAGCTTGTTTGAGCGTGATCCAACTCAAGGTTTTCGGGGTCCGTCACTCGGGCGGGTAATCCAGCGACCAGCGGCCCTATGAAGAGCTCGGCGCTGAGGGAGGCATAAAAGGGCGTCAAGAGGGAGATGGCCATAGCTGGACCGATCCTGGTTGGGTCATCGAGGTGATTGAACATGATGACGACCCCGACCAAGAACCCCACCGCTCCACCGGCGTGAAAGATCCCGCGGATTGTGCTCAGCGAGGCCTGATGGGTCTTCGCCGCCTCAGCGGTGAGAGGACGGCGGCGCAGAGCACCACCGATAGTATTGATCAGCTCATCCGTCGAGTACTGACCAGACACTAAGCAGAGGGCCACACCGACCACGATGCATATGCTCGGCACATCCACAAATATCCCGAGACGCCCGCCCCAGAGAATCCCGGCCAGAATCATCCCCAAGACCCCCGTGAGCCCGACAAAAGGCCACCAAACAGACTCTCCCTCTCCATCAACCAGCTGGGGACGAGTCAACCCCCCGATCAAAGGCGCTAAGATAATCTCTGCGATCAAGACGCCATATAGGGTCGTCAACACCGCGACCGCCATCGCCGGGCCTATCGTGCTTGGGTCGGACATATCGGCGAGCATCTTCACGAGCCCGATGAGCGTCCCTACGAGGCCTGCGCCCAGGACGGACGTCCTCAGAGTCGACAGCACCGCGGAGTGTCTTGGGATGTCCTCAGTCGGAGGACTCTCCGATGCGAGGGCCGCTCCAAGGGCTGAACGTATGGCTCCAGCCGAGTGCTGCGCGATCGTCCAAAGCGCCGCAACCCCCAGTACGATCAGCGCGCTGGGGCCATTTAGAAAAGCGACGAAGTCGCTAGTCATCATGATGGCGAACACAATAAACGCGCACGCTAAGAGAATAGAGACGAGCTTCATGCGACCTCCTCTGTACCGAAATACTTCATCCACCCCACCACAAGGGTACGACTAGAGCCGACCAAATCTCACACAAAAGTCAGATGAGTCCCCCAGAAAGCCGCCTATAGATGAGCCAGACCGACCTCTCTCCGAACAAGAAACTCAGCTCGCTTGTTCCCAACATCGAAGATTACTGTGAACCTAAAGATTCGATTCAACTGGAACCGTTGGCTATAGTCGTACCTCTGGGGTGATCGTGTTCAATAATCTTTTAGCGACTTAATCTATGGGGGAACACCATGAAGCGCACGACCGACAATCCTCTCGCAAGACTGTATCAATGGCTTGGATTTCTTGTGGCGTTCACCGCGATCTGCCTGATGATGCCCGGCTGTATTCCCGACGATGACGGAGGCGGTGGAGCGACCGCCGAGGAAGCGGACGCGAGCGTGGCTCCTGAGCAGACCGACGGCGGTGCGGTCGGTGAAGGCCCCGATGGACCTGACGCCGGTGGTGAGGAGCAGGAGGGTGATGAGCGAGACGGCGCCGCTGTCCGCGAATGCTATGACCGCTGTGTGGAGGCAGGCCGAGAGCCAGAAGCCTGCCGCGAGCGCTGCGCCAACGCTAGAGGTGACGAGGAGCAGCCCAGCGACTGCGAGCGCCGCTGCGGCGAGAGAGCCCGTATCGCGTACAACCAATGCCTTGAGGACGGCGGAGAAGACGCCGATTGCCGCGAGCGAGGCGAAGCCGCAAACGAGGGGTGTCTTGAACAGCGGGCCTGCGGGGATGACCAAGGAGGCCGAGATGATGTGCGCGCCTGTTATGACCGCTGCGTCGAGG
>CALELH010000530.1 GCA_937902595.1 uncultured Myxococcales bacterium | reverse complement strand
TCTCCCGCTGCGCGCCCTCTTCCCCCTTCTCTTTAATAAACGTCGTGGTTCTAGAGATGACAGCGGCGAGCCCATACAAGTCCATGGCGACCTCGGCGAGTCGCTTTTGTGCGAACTGCATCAGGTGCACCTTAGAGCCATGCTTCCTTAGTACGCGCTCGGCGCACTTAGCCAATTCGCTCGTACATTCTTCGAAGAGGACGATCTCTCTTCGTAGAGCAGGGTGGGCTTTGTCCAGGCGGTCGGGAGATAGGGCCATACGCGCTTTCTGGACGACGAAATCTGTGAGGACTCCGAAACCCTTGATGGGCTCGCGCATCGCCTTAAGGGTCTCCTTGAGGTGCTTGCCTGGTCCTTGGAGGCCTGAGAGGGCGACGAAGGCCCGCAGGATCTCGTTTGTCCCCTCGAAGATCATGTTGATGCGCGCGTCGCGCAGCACCTTCTCATAGGGGTACTCGCACATATAGCCGAGGCCACCCGCGATCTGCAGCGCCTCGTTACAGGTGGTCCAGAGGGACTCAGAGCCAAACACCTTACAGATCGCGCTCTCCAAAGAGTAATCCGGTACACCCTTATCAATGAGTCCGGTGGTGAGGTAGGTCATGCTCTCCAGAGCGTAGGTCTCGCACATCATGCGCGCGACCTTGTCTTTGACCATGCCGAACTCACCGATCTTCTTCTTGAAGGCCTCTCTGTCATTACATCGCTCGACCGCGAGCTTGATCAGGCGCTTATTATTACCAATACAGCCGGCGGCCAGACCAAAGCGACCGTTGTTCAGGACCTGCATAGCGACCTTGAACCCTGCACCTGGCGCACCCAGGACATTGTCCACGGGCACTCTGACATCATCGAAGAAGAGCTCGGTGGTCGATGAACCTCGGATCCCGAGCTTGTCTTCGTCTGGACCGTTCTTGACTCCGTGCGCGCGCTCTACGATCAGCGCGATGATCTTTGGCTTGCTGGTGTCATCGGGGTTCGTCGTCCTCGCGAACACCGTGAACACATCAGCGAAGCGCCCGTTGGTGATCCAGATCTTTGCCCCGTTTAGGATGTACTCGCTTCCGTCCTCTGACAGCTCCGCCTTGGTCTTAATGCTCCCGGCGTCACTCCCAGCGCTTGGCTCCGTCAACGCGAAGGCTGCGACGCTCTCCCCGCTGGCTAGCTTAGGTAGATACTTGGTCTTCTGCTCATCATTACCAGCGAGCAAGATCCCTTTAAGGCCGATGGATTGGTGGGCGCCGATGGTCACAGCGAGGCTCGGGTCGATGGCACCCAGCTCCTCCATGATCCGAGCGTACGCGGTGTTGGACAGGCCAAAACCACCGTACTCCTCGGGGATGATCAGGCCGAAGAGCCCTAGCTCCTTCATCTGATCTAGCGCCTTGTCAGAGAGGTGATGTTCCTTGTCGATCTTGACTGAATCGATGTGAGTGGAGGCGAATTTACGGATGCTCTCGAGGATCATCGAGACCGTCTCTCGCTCCTCAGACTCCATCGCTGGATAGGGAAAGATGAGGTCCTCTTCGATGACCCCGTGGAACAACGCCTTCATGAAGCTATCTTCGTGCACCAAGAACTCCTTATTGGGTAGAGCTACAGCGGCTGTTAACGCTCTCTCGCCGCCGTTCGCTGACACCATAGCAGCGCCTTGAAAAACCCCCAAATTCTGGATTCGTCACCGCTATCTCAATAGACCCATCTCCACCGATTTGAGCTCCATTGACTCGGGCGCCAGGCTGCTATCAGATGTTGGCGAAAGCGAGGGGAAACCATCGGGGGGAGTAGAGGATGTCTCCACAGATTCTGTCGTGGCCTATGATTGAGTGTGCCTTAGAGCGCGTCGCCGTTATCGAGGCGATGGAGGCCGGGTTTCGTGCCTATTCCGCCGGTGAAGCCGTCATCCCACCGGTGGGGGAGATGCAGCTTCATAACCCGCAGGGTGATGTGCACATCAAGTACGGATATCTTCGGTCAGGCCGGCATTACGTCGTCAAGATCGCGTCCGGGTTTTATGACAACCCAGCCTTAGGCTTGCCGTCGAGCCAGGGGCTCATGCTCTTGTTCGCTCAAAAGACCGGGGTCCTTGAGGCCATTCTCCTCGATGAGGGACGTCTAACGGACATACGCACTGGCGCCGCTGGCGCCGTCGCCGCTCGGTACCTAGGGCCGTCGGTGGTTGAGGGGATTGGAGTGATCGGTGCAGGTATTCAGGCGAGGCGGCAACTGGAGTCGCTGCTGGAGGTGACTGACTGTCGCCGTGTGTTCGTGTGGAGTCGGGATGTTGAACGTGTGGACGCCTATCTCGATGACATCAGCGGCCTGGGGTTCCATGGAACACGCGCGTCGAACCCAGCAGAGGTCGCCGCTAAGGCAAACCTGATCGTGACCACGACACCGTCGACGGAGCCGCTCATGCGGGCGGAGTGGGTTCGTCCGGGTACTCACATCACCGCCGTCGGATCCGACACCGCAGAGAAGCAAGAGCTCGCGCCAGAGCTGGTCGCGGGGGCAGACATTGTCGTCGCTGACAGCATATCTCAGTGTCTGACGCGTGGA
>CALELH010000529.1 GCA_937902595.1 uncultured Myxococcales bacterium | reverse complement strand
TGCCGCCCGTGCCGCCCATGCCGCCCGTGCCGCCCGTGCCGCCCGTGCCGCCCGTGCCGCCCGTGCCGTCGGTGTCCACCGTGGCGTCGACGACAGGTGCCTGCTCAGCCCCGTCATCGCACGCGGCGAGCCCGCCGCACAGCGCCATGGCCAATAGAACTCTCAGATGAATACCCCAGTTCGGACTCATCGAACCTTCTCCCCACACAACATTGCGTCTTGATGCTAAGTAAGATCGCCCCCTTGATGCAACCATACAACAGCGCAAAATGATGCCTGACCGCAGGAAACAACATTCAGACGTGAAAATGACGACGGATCACTTGGATCTGTCCCCCATCCCACGGTACCATTCGTCGCGCAGGAAGAGTGGGGAGGTAAGCCAGCGATGTACAGGTGGACATTCGTCGCAGTTGCACTGTTATGGCCGTTGTCAGGACACGCAGGTCCTGAGGACCACGAAATCGAGATTCTAACCCCTGGCGCAGATAGCTGCGTCAACAACGGAGGGGGCTTCTGCGTCGCTGGTCGAATCGGACAAGCATGCGAAGGAAATGCAGGCTGCGATACCGACCCCGGTGCGAACGATGGGGAGTGCAATGACGTCTACCTAGGCGGAGTCGCCGGTGGTGAAGCACAGCCCGAAGGTCGCGATGTACCGCTCGTGTTCCGCGCCAACTCGCCCGATGGCAGTGACCTCCAGATCACTTTTCTGACCGAGTGGACAGAG
The DNA here is from genome assembly GCA_937902595.1 of uncultured Myxococcales bacterium. Taxonomy (GTDB): domain Bacteria; phylum Myxococcota_A; class Bradymonadia; order UBA7976; family UBA1532; genus UBA1532. The sequence continues at coordinate 3,741 of CALELH010000529.1, read as the reverse complement.
CAGCAACCAGATGGATCAGACGCTGCGCGCAACGAGATGTACGAAATTCTCCTTCAGATCCCAGACGGCGAGACGGAGGTGACCACATCCGATTATCCTGTCCCCAGCTTCATGATCGGAGATGGGGCAGACGTTCGGATTACCATGCGTTCCCAACACGCGGTTGAGGGCCTCGCTGAGACAAGCGTGCAGTTCACGCTGGACCGGGTGTACCCAACCGTCGTTGTTACTCCTGAGGCGTTGGGTCAGGCGAGCGAAGTCTGCGATGAGAACCCAGCGCCACTCAATTACGCCGTACGGGATAACATTACTCCTGCTGACCAGCTCATCGTGGAGGAGCGGGTCGAGCGTTCGGGGTGCACGGTGAAGCGTATTATCACCGTCAGAGATGCGTGCGGAAATGGCAACGCCCAAGAACAAGAGGTCGCAAGCACCGCGCCTGCAGAAGCAGGAGCGGTTCAAGTCAACATCGTTGGCTATCGATGTGAGATAGACAACTGCGACATCGCCGGCGGCGAGCTCGAAGAGTTCTCTGATGGTGACCGGGCGGCTCGACCTGCCTTCATGCCTCAGATCGAGAGCCCCGCTGGATGTGCATTCGGCATCGACGCAGTCATCATGGAGGCTGGCCGTGAAGTGGAGAACTGCCCAGACGCTCCACCAGCAGTGGTCGGTGAAGCCGGTGAAGAGTGTAATGTCGATGATGACTGCGCAGGTTCACAGGCGTGCAACAACGGGATCTGCGTAGAACCCGAGGTCTGTAACGATGACGCGGACTGTCGCGGAGTCCGCTACTGTGGCCAAGAAGAGACATGCGTCAGCCCATGCCAGGTGCTGCAGCCAGGCGCACCGATAGAGACTGCAGGGACATACGTCGCGCGAGTCCGAGTGAGCGACTGTAGTGGCGCCACTGTGTCTGACAGCATGACCGTGACCGTCCTAGAGCGTCCCATCGCGCGCCCTGGCGGCGCCCTAGAGAATGGCGACTATCAGGTATCTCAGGGTGAAGAGCTTGTCCTTGACGGCAGCACCAGCTTCGCTCCACCAGAGGTCGGCGGGATCATCCGGTACTCGTGGGATCTCAATGGTGATGGCTTCTTCGATGCCGATGGCGAAGTGTTCCCCGCAGACCAGCCGACAGTGCCCTTTGATACGACGCTGTCTGGCACCTATCGCGTACGCCTTATGGTCACCGCAGGGAATGATGTGAGCAGCATCGTCTGGTTCAGCGTGATCGTAGATGACGTCGATCCCCTGTGTCATGCAGGTGGGGATGGCGATGGCAATTATGAGGTCTATGAAGGCGAGCCGCTCCGATTCGACGCGAGCGCCTCCGCCGCAGGACATGCGACCGACCCCATCGCGGCATACTCGTGGCAGTTTGGAGATAATCGAAACCCGCAACGAGGCGCCGGTCTAGTAGAGCCTGTCCACATCTACGCTGACGCACAAGCCGAGCCCTATGAGGTCACGCTCACCGTTGAAGATCCTGACTCGAGTACGTCCTGCGTTGCGCATGTGACCGTTCTCGATGTCGTCCCGAATATTGAGGGGATAGAGGTACTCAACCCTCAGGCGATGGTCGAAGGTGAAACTGTACGATTTAGAGCGTTGGCAGAAGCGGGCAGCCAAGCTGACCCAATCTCCAACTTTGCTTGGACTTTTGGGCCACAGAACGCTCGAGATGAGGGCCCGGCTCTCCGAGTTGCGGACTGGACCTATCAAGACAATGGGAGCTTTGAAGTCTGCATCACGGTGTCCGATGAGGATTCAAATCTAAACCATTGCCAGGACTTCGAGATCGCAGACCTGGAGCCAGTGCCGTCCTTTAATGGCCCTGACTCAGGCCTCCAGGGTGAGCTCCTGACCTTTGACGCGACGGCGACAGTCGCCGGTGGTGCGGCGGACCCGCTCACCCAACTCGTATGGGATTGGGGCGACGGCAGCGCGCTCGATCCGGTCGACCCGAATCAACGCATTCGATCACACACCTTCGTTCAAAACGGAGAGTTTACGGTGACCCTCCGTGCGGTCGATGAAGACTCAGCGGCCGTGTATCAGGCCTCCGTCTCCATCGCCGATGCGGAGCCAATCGCCCGAATTCGAGCGAACTACCCGTCGGATGACCGAACGATCCCCGAGGGCATGAACCTCCTGCTAGACGCGTCCGAAAGCGAAGCTGGTAGCGACACCGATCCGATCACTGAGTACCACTGGGACTTCGGCGATGGTACGACCCGACGCCTCGCAGGAAATCAGCCAGGCGTGCAACACGCCTGGGCCGATCAAGGGATCTATGAAGTCCGGCTCACGGCGCGGGATATTGACGGAAGCGAGCACACCACCTTGATCGTCGTCGAAGTCACGAACGTAGCGCCCACGGTAGAGTTGTCTGCCGAAGAGCGCCAAGTCGCTATTGGTGAGCCGATTCGCTTCGAGACGATCAGCGGAGCGCCACCTGCAGGCGATGGGCCACGAGTCTTCGCGATCGTCGATGATGTGTCAGGTGATCTGCCACCGCGGTCTGTTGAATGGGATATGGGTGATGGAAGCGTCGTCTCCGCGAGCGTTCATGAGTACATCTTCAATAGCCAGGGGCTGAAGAGAATCCAGGTGACTGTAGACGACGGAGACGGTGGCCAAGCCGAAGCCGAGATCAATCTCGAAGTCACCGCTGCTGCCCCAGCCATTCAAGCGCTCGAGGAGCAATCCGTTCGGGAAGGCGAGACCCTCACATTCGACGTGAACATCCTCGCACCGAGGCTCAACCCCGAGGAGTTTGACATCGTAGACGTCAACATCTTGGAGGCCCCGCCAGGAGCGAACGTTGAGGTTGTCGACGAAGGCGCCCACAAGAGAGTTCAGCTCAGCTGGACCCCAACGTTCTACGATGCGGGCTACCACCGCTTGTGGCTCCGGGCCAACAGCTCGGAGGCTGAGCGACTCCGCGTCATCGATATCAGGGTCGACGAGGCTGGAGTTCCACGGATCGCGGCGGTGGGCGGCACAGCCAGTCGCGGCGTCTTAACCTTTTACGATTACGAGCGAACCCAGGGAGGCAACGGAGTCATCCTGCGCTCGGGCCGAGAGATTGAGCTTGGGCTCGGCACCGGTGGCGGTTATGCGGACGCAGACGGAAGCAGAGTCTGGATCGCGGTCCCTGGTTCGAATGTGGTGGCGGTCGTCTCTACACTCGGCTCAGGAGAGGTTATCCGACGAATTCCAGTGGGCGCATCACCTCAGGGCATCACCTTTGGTGGAGGACGAGTTTGGGTTGCTAACCATGACGAGAACACGATCTCGGCCATCAGCCCATCAACGATGAAGGTAGACTTCACCATAAGCTTGGAGGATGAGTTGGGTCCCTCGGACCTCGCCTGGGTAAGCGGACAAGCTCCAGGGAATGAGGAGGACCGGCTCGTCGTGGTGACAGACCGCTCAGGTCACCTGATCACCATCGACCCCGAAGCGGCTCGGTCCGGCATCCGACCGATCGTCGCCAGCCAGCAAATTGGGGGCATGCTCAGTCGCGTCGTCGTAGACAACTCGACAGGGCTCGTCTTCGTCGCTGACTCAAAAACTCGCCGAGTGTATCGCCTGACTGCAGGCGACCTCGCGGCGGGCGAAGCAGAGGTGACCGGATTCAGTTTAGACTTCTCCGCCCGCGATCTGCTGACCTATGACGGGACCCTGTGGGTTGCGACGGGTCTAAACTTGGTCGAATTGGATGGAGATGAGTTA
>CALELH010000528.1 GCA_937902595.1 uncultured Myxococcales bacterium | reverse complement strand
TTCCAAAACCGGTACCTGGGCCATAGGGTTCAGGCTGAGGTGATTAGGCCCATGCTGCTCACCGCCATCCCTCACCAAATGGACGGATTGCTCGGTCCATTTCAGGCCCTTGTATTGCAGCGCGATTCGCACTCGCCAAGAACATGAGCTGCGCCAATACCCGTGGAGGATCATGGCGCCACAACGGTCTGACTAATGGTCCCGCAGAGATCGAACCCGTCGGCGCTCAGCAGAGAGATCTCCACCCTATCCCCCGAGCGGAGGTAGCTTGTTTGGGGGGTTCCATCGCTAATGATCTCACGCATACGAAGCTCACTTAGGCATGAAACACCCCGGCTCTCATCCGCGTTAGAGACAGTGCCGCTCCCTAGGATCGTCCCTGCGGTGAAGCTCCGTGTTCGGGTGATGTGCTCAATCAATTCGAAGAAACTGAAATGCATCTCGGGGCCTGTGTCTACGTCACCGACGAGCTCACCGTTGAGATGAGTTCTTAAGGTCAAGTGCACACGGCCTTCCGAAAACGAATCACCAAGTTCGTCTGGCGTAATCGCGAAGGGAGAGAAAGAGGTCGCAGGCTTCGATTGGAAGAATCCAAAGCTCTTGGCCAGCTCATTGGGTATGAGATTTCTCAGCGTCACGTCGTTACAGAGCGTCAGTAGGCGAACGTACTGGCCCGCCTCGCGAGCCGTAGTGCCCCGAGGGGTGTCCCCAAGAATGACGCAGATCTCTGCCTCAAAATCCAACCCCGTGCCGCTCTCGGTCACCGTAAGGTCATCGGTGGGGCCCAGCAAGACCCCCGAACCACCTTGATACACGAGCGGATCAGTCTCTAGAGTGGCGGGCGGCTCAGCGTTCCGGGCCTGCCGCACAAGTCGAACGTGATTTAGGTATGCGGAGCCATCCACCCACTCATAGGCTCGTGGGAGTGGCGCCAAGAGGTCGTCGACACGAAGAGGCTCACCATCTAGCTCTCCTGCGTTGAGCTGCCGTGACAGCCTTAAGAGGCTTGGCTCAACTGAGTCCCAATCATCTAAAGCTGCCTGCATCGTCCTCGCGACGCCTGCCGCTCGTACGAACCGTGTGTGCGTTTGATCCACGATGATCAGGACACCATCCCGACCGCCATCATTGAGTGTCGCTAACTTCATGCCGTGCTCCCGGTTGAAAAGACCAGCAGAGTGTGGCGGAGCGTCTTGGTTTTATAAAATGAAATTATTTTGATTTCTTGTTCAAAAAATCAGAACAAGGACTTCTCTACTCGGCGAGAGCGCAGAGGACGTACACCTTTAGGTGCCGACTCTGAGGAGCGAGTTATTCGCGGATTACTCTGCAGAGAGGCCGGACCGTCGGCGCAACGCGAGCCCTAAGATGAGGATGCCGAAGAGAAGCGCAGAGCCTGAGCGATCGCCGCTCGCGGCATCACAGCTACATCCACCGCCGCCATCTCCGCTCTGCGCGCTGCCACCCGCTCCGCCAGCACCCACGCCCGCGTCACCGGACTCAGCTCCTGCGCCACCCATTCCATTGGGCATACCGCCTTCGCCGCCTGCTCCACCGACACCACCGCCAACACCGCCAACACCGCCAATGCCACCGGCACCGCCGGCACCACCAGCGCCGCCTGCGCCCATATTCTGGGACAGCGGGTTGATGGGCCAATTCGCGACGCACTGCGCAGTGCCTGCGGTCACGACACAAACCTGATTGCGAGGACAAACCACCCCAACGCAGGGGTCAGAGATGCAGTCACCACGGTTACACACCTCCGCCGAGCCACACTCCGCATCATCGCAAGGGTCACCCACACATAGGTTGTCGACACAGACCTCGCCTTCGTTACAACCGACGGGACCGCAGCCAGTGTCTTGGCACAAGCCATCAAAGCAGGCTTGAGCAGCAGGACAGGAGACGTCCGCACAGCTGAAGATGCACTCACCATCCCGGCAGAAGCTGTCTTGTCCACACTCCACGCCTGCACATGGGTCAGGCTCACACCCGGAGGCGACGCACCGCTCACCTGCTCCGCATCCAGTTCTAATACAGTGATTCACACCGCACTCGCCGGCATGGCAGATCTGCTCATCAGGACAGTCGACGTCACCACACAGGTTTCGACACCCTGTCTCAGTACAGACCTCCCCCTCTCCTTCACACTCTTGCATACGGCACCATGGCACGCAGGCGCCGTCGGCGCAGAACGCGTTCTCCTGGTTCTCGCCGCACTGACCATTGTCATCACACGAAGGTAAACACTCCCCCTCATAACAAGCGCGTCCATCACCACAGAGATCGCCCTCGTCCAGCTGACCGTCGCAATCATCATCGAATCCGTTACAGCTCTCATCAGGAATCCCACCGCAGGTGCCGCAAGCGTTACGAACACGCTCGTCGATGATCCCATCACAGTCACTGTCCTCTCGATTACACTCTTCGACCCCTGGAGAGACGTCAGGGATGCAACGGGTATTTCCGCCGACGCATTGCCATGTGCCCACAGCGCACGCTGCAGCCAAGCCTGTTGCGCACTGACCAGGAACAACCACCGGGCTTCCATCAGGGTGGATATCGATTAGGCCGTCGCAGTCATTATCTCGTCCATCACAGACCTCTGGATTGCCGTCCGGAGTACAGAAGATGCGGTCACACGCATCACCCTGCCCGTCATCATCACGGTCAGCCTGGCCAGGGTTCGCGATCTTGGGACAGTTGTCACACAAGTCGCCGATGCCATCTTCATCATCATCAGCCTGATCAGGGTTCGGTACCGTCGGGCAATTGTCGTTCTCTAGGCAGATCTCGTCTGCGTCTTCGTCAGAGCATGGCAGACCCACGCCCCACTGCGTCGCGAAACACAGCTCGTCGCTGCTCTCACCAGCGTTCAGAGGTCCAAGGTCGTAACGCAAGGCGAGGGTGACATCGAAACCTCGATCGGTGATCAGATTGTTGTCCGCGTCGATGTTCATCAATCGCTGGTTGATATTGTTCTGCAGAACCGGACAGCCGAAGGCCACGTTCTCGATGCGATTTCTCTGGTCCGAGTATGAGCCGATTTCCCACGAGTTGAAGAAATCGTCGCCGCCGTTCATAGCGTACATGCCGACAAAGGTGGTCGGCTCGGCAGGGTTGTCCCCCTCGTCAAACTCCCACAAGGTCTTGGGCGCTCCGACGCTTGTCGCGCCATAATCGTTACCCAAGCCACCTTCTCCGAAGTAGAGATCACCATCCATGTAGTGGGTAAGGGAGACTGTGTTCATCGCCTGGCCACTGACGTTAGTCAGGGTGTAACACTTCTCAAGCACGGTGCAGTTCAGTCGGAACCGGCCCTCAACTCGCACACCATCAGTTGTAAACTCGCTCGTCACCTCGCCATCCTCGACGCGGACCTGAGGTACCGCTTGGATCGCGCCTCCATCTAGCCAGGACCCTGAGCTGTTCTCACCGATGGTGCGGCAGAGGTAAGCCTGGGATTCGAAGATGGTCCGAACGAGCCCCTGATCAGGCGCGTCGTTTGTTGGATCGAAGCACGCAGCGCCGCCATCCGTCGACGTTCCTGTCGCCCCAAAGTTATCGAGACCCAGGACAACACGACCGAGCTCGGGATCACAGTTTGGCCCCGTCTCTAACCGGTTCGCATTCGGTCGAATATTGCAGTCCTGAGCCACCGCAACTCCCGAGACGAGCAGCAGTCCGATAAGCAGAAAATAGAACTTCTTTTGGTCAATCACTTTGACACTCCGATAACCGGATGAGGCATCGTACCCAAGACACTCATCGTTACGCTTTCAAAGGGGGTGCAGCATACTCGAACTCGTGGGATGAGCGCGAGTGTAATCTATCGGGCACCGATGGCGAGTGGTCACCCATGCGCCCCCCATATACCTAGCCTCCGACATATGCCGCCACGAAGAGACTCAACGTCGTCATGAAGTCCACCAAGAGCGACGTCTGCGTACTTGCGACGTGTCTAGGTGGTCCTACTGAGCCCCGTCATCATTGGGATCAGCCAGATTAAGGACGGTGATGATGGTGCATTCATCATCTTCGTCGAACCGGTGTGACCTTCCTAGTTCACCGGCGTTCGAGTGCACCTCTGTTGTCTTTGAGTGGTCCACTCCGGTCGGATCCTCCTCAACGACTGTGGTCCGGTTTTGTGGTGGCTTCGGCACAGTTAGATGAGCCTCAGATGTCGTCAGCGTGACCACATCCAAGCTTTGGGTAGGGCTGCCTCTCTCTATCTCAGTCGCGCGCACTCCGAAGGCTATATCTGAGCGAACCTCATCAGGGAGGAGCGCTAAGGCTTGCCCAATACATGCGTCTCGTGTGGCCTCTCTAGCCATCTCGTCGAGGCTCGCAGGGTACACCAGCCCTTCTTGGCGAGCGGCCGAACGAAGGAGAGCGCCCAAGGCGGCCGCGCTGGGTACCCTTTGGTCCGGGTCCATATCGAGCGCCGCGTTCACGATCGCGACGATCGTCGCTGGAACATGAGGGTTACGATCTACAATCGGTGGCAGTGGCTCTCCGTCTAAGAAGCGGCGAAAAACCTCTGCTGCGTCGGGCTTATTGAATGGCACATGGCCCGTTAACATCTCGTATAGCGTCGCGCCGATAGCGTAGACATCAACTCGTGGGTCAACGTGTGCCTGACTGCTCAGCTGCTCCGGCGGCATATACCAAATGGTACCCACATTCGCCCCGATGACCGTAATATCGGGGCTGCGCTCAGGTGCCTTCGCGACACCAAAGTCCGTTACCTTGACCGTACTGGGGTCGAGTTCCGCCCCCAGCAGCAAGTTCCCAGGCTTTATGTCGCGGTGGATAACACCGGCCTCGTGGGCGAAGGCCATCGCATCACAGACTCGGATGGCGACCTCGATCGCCGCAGACATGGGAAGCTGGCCTGACCGGCGTATCCACCCCTCTACGGAGCCGCCCGCGAGAAACTCCATTATGATCGCCTGGTAGTCGTCTCCCTCGATAAAATCGTAGAGCTGAGCGATCCCTGGGTGGCTGATCTCTGACTGGCGAATCGCGCCCTGACGAAAGCGCTCCGCGAGGAGGTCTTCATCCGTGCGCGCAGCACGAAATCGAAACTTGATCGCGACCTGACGGCCAAGCGCTAAGTGCTCCCCTCGGACGACTAGGCCCATCGCTCCCAGACCGACGCGCTCACCTACGTGATGCCCCGCGACGCTCTCCGGTAGCAGATGATCTAGTGACACTAATCGTCATCCATAACAGCGAGTTCTTCGCGCAGAAGCGCCGAAAAACGGCGCGCCTCACCAAACATATTGGGAGATGAGAAGCTGATGTGCCCTTCTCGTCGAGTCAGAACGAGCTCCATCAGCATATCCAGTTCATAATCACTGAAACCGCTGCGAAGTCCGCGTCGACCGAGGAGACGCCAATAAAAGATCTCGCCTCGTGGGATATCCTCGAGGTCCTCGAGACCCAGGGGGTCACATACAGGTACCAGCCCGGTATCCGCGCACACCCCGTTCACATCGTCAGGCTGTGACTCCCAAAGGCCTTCAGGTAACCAAACGATCCGGGAGACGTCATCTCGACGGTCTGACACGAACTGAGTCAGCGCGTCGCGATTACTCCGAGTAGGCCGAAAGGCTGGCGGCGTCTTGAGGAGCACCTGGCCCGCATTCAGCGCCTTCGCGACAGCCATCGTCTCTAACCACGCTGACTGTGCTTGCTCACCCAAGAAACCGGCTGCGGCCACATCGGGAGAAACGGTGACTACGAACTCCGCTCCATCAGGCGCTTCAGCTCGATATCTGGCGAGCGTCTTCGGCTTAACTCCA
>CALELH010000527.1 GCA_937902595.1 uncultured Myxococcales bacterium | reverse complement strand
CGTAGGCGAGTAGGCGAGCAGGTGAGTGGAGCCACTCGGCTCAGAATGATCATGATTGATGGCCCTTCGAATTCTCGTGCAACGCTCTGACTGATGGACCGGGGCTCACCGAGGTGCTCACGAATCCATCGCTAGGGACCATGAGAAGTGGAGTGGAAGAGTGGCAAACGCGCGCTCCAGGAAGCCACCAGGACTTGGGCCCCTTCAAAATGGCGGTGGTAGACCTTAGGGGTGAAGCCGTCTACACGCGGGTCGCGCGCATGGACTTGTAAGGATCAGAACCCCTCTTTTTGCGACCAAATTAGACTCAGATGCTACTATGGTGGACGAAGACGCCTAGGCAGTAGAGCGGCGCCGTTCAACGACGCTGTGAGACCTGCAGACTCCAGGCGTATGATCTGACGAGATAGCTGATCCGGGGGGATTCTATGTTGCGCGTCATGGGACCGATGACATTACTCGCATTCGCTGTGCTCATGGTTGGCTGCAGTGAGGAGGGGTCGGAGTATCTCTGCGAGCCTGGCGAGCTGCAGGCCTGTCCGTGTATCGGAGGGAACCAGGGCGTCCAAGGGTGCGCTGAAGGTCGACAAGGCTGGGACCAATGCCAGTGTTCAGAAGACAGAGACGAAGATGACGGCGGCGCGGCCGGCGGTGGTGCTGCCGGGGCTGGCGGTACGGCCGGCGTGGGCGGTGAAGGCGGTACTGACGGTACTGGCGGAGCGGCAGGCGGCGGTGGTGCGGCAGGCAGTGGCGGCGCAGGTGGCGAAGGCGGCGAAGGCGGGACTCCCTCCAATGAGCTGCCAGACGACGACCTGTTCAGAGCCGACGGCGACGTCGGGCACCCCGGGTTCGCGAGTCCGCACAGCAATCCCATCGGTGTACTACCCGACTACTCGCGGCTCTACGTCGCGAACACGCAGGCTGACACAGTCGACGTCTTCAACGCCCAGACCGGCGCGACGCTGACACGCATCCACGTCGGCGTCGATCCAATCTCCGTCGCGGTGCGGCCCGATGGCCTTGAGGTTTGGGTGAGCAATCACGTCTCTGACACTGTCAGTGTCATCGACACCGACCCAACGAGCTCGACACATCATCAGGTGGTCGCGACCATTCAGGATGTGGATCCAGAGTCGCGTTCAACACGCTTCGATGAACCCGTGGGCATCGCGTTTACCGGCGATAGTCAAAAGGCCTTTGTGGCACTTTCCTCCGTAAACCGAATCGCCGTCCTCGACGTGCAGAGCCGCCAAGTGGTCACCCGCCTCAAGATCCGATCTCAGGATCCGCGCGCCCTCGCCGTGGCCGGCAACCGCCTCTACGTGGTCGCCTTCGAGTCTGGCAATCGATCGCAGGTGTCGGGCTGCCTACCCGAAGATATTGACGGAGATGTGTGCACTTTCAACGTGGAGGAACAGAACGTGCCGGGTGAGGGCTACGACTCGGACATCACGCGGCACCCAAACTATCCGGACCGCGACCTCTTCGTCTTTAACACAGACACCAACGAAGCGGTCGACACCGTAAGCAGCATCGGCACTCTGCTCTATGGCCTAACCGCGACGACCTCGGGCAAGGTCTTCATCGCGATGACCGAGGCGCGCAACTACATCAACGGCCGAGCCGGAACGGGCACCCCCAAGCACAGCCTACTCGAGTTGGAGAACCGGGCGTTCCTCAATCAGGTGGGCGTCGTGGATTGTGCTGACGGAGAATGCCGGAAGTCCACCTTCGAGCTGGAGCCCTTGCCGCCACAGCACCCCAGCCCACAAGATGCGCTGGCGATCCCCTATGGGATTCAGCTCAGCGACGATGAGTCGACGCTGGTCGTCACGGCGGCCGGCTCGGACACGCTCTTCACCCTCGATGCCCGGACCGGCGCGGTGCTCGGTCGCGTCCACGTTGGCTGGACGCCGCGGGGTGTCGTGTTGCAATCGGATAACGACGGCGCTCCGAAGCGAGCGTGGGTCTACAACGCGGTCGGGAACACCATCTCGATGGTTAACTTTGCCTCACCAGCGGAGATGGTCGTCACACGTACCCTCGAACTCGACGACCCGACCGAGGCCCGGGTCAAGCTTGGGCGCGCGATGTTCAACAGCGCCAAGGCGTCGACGACGGGCACCTTCGCTTGCGTGAGCTGCCATCCTGACGGCATGACCGATCAATTGATGTGGAACCTTGAGTCTCCTCCGTGTAACCGACCCGGCTGCACCCAGTTCCAGCTGCGCTCTACGATGCCGATCCGTGGTCTGCGCGACACCGAGCCCTACCATTGGGACAACGTGCCCGGGAATCCGTACACCGTGTCCAACGGCGAGTCCCTCGACGAACCCGTGGAGCCGACCTGTAACCCGGGAGAGGATGGCGAGTATGCCTGCATTCGAAATCTGATCGACGGCGGTCTCGCCTCGACCATGTGCGACCCAGAGAACTGCCCGCCCGGTCCGAGCGGGATGAACGGTGCCCTGACCGAAGAGGAGCGCCACGCCATGAGCGTCTTTCTCCTCAGCATCCCGAACGCCCAGGGGCGGGAGCGCCCATTCGACGACCGAGTCACCCAGCAGGCTCGCGCCGGTTTCTTCCAGTGGAACCACAACGACGGCCGCATGACCTGCGGGAACCACAGTTGCCACGCGATGCCGCTTATGACTCGCATCGACCAGGTCGGGCAGTTCGCCGTGCCCAGTTTCCGGGGCATCACAGACCGCTTCCTGCTCACCAACAACGGGCGCTTCGGCGGGATGGAGCATCAGCTAAGGCCTCTTCCCGACGGCCCTGACGAGAAGACCTTCGCGGTGGGCGGGCTCCGTCTAGGCGGAGGCATGTTCCTCGATGGTGGCTACACTGAGCAGGGGCCGTGGCAGATGTTGCTCGAAAATGCACAGCAGGGCACCTCGGGGGCGTTCGCCCGGCAGGTGACGTTGAACACGAACTCTGCGGGGGACGCGCAGACATTGCTGGTGCTCGACGCGCTCGAGTCGGTGGCGCGGGGCGGCGCGATCATGTTGCGGGGTGAGGGCGCTTGGGCCGACGGAACGACCCTCGCCCTCGCTTATGATGGGAACGGCTACGCGGACCGTGCGGGCGTGGCGGAGGCGTTGACGCGCGATGCGCTGATCGCGGCGGCGTCCGCGGGTGAGCTCGTGGTGACGCTCACCGGTCGTATGGGGCAGGACCACGAGCCGCTCAATCCGCAGCCGCTCCTGTGGGCTGACCCCGCGCGTAACGGCTCCTGGACGCTGGTTGAGCACTATGGACCCCAGACGCCTTGGGGCCAACGTACCCTGAGACTCCCGCAGGTCGCAGAGGGCCAGGAGACCCTGAGAATCTCATTTCGAGCTAACGGTGGCTGGTGGATCAATGTCAGCAATATTCAGGTCACCGCGAACGGCAATCCCGTGGCCATCCGTATGACCGGCGAGAACAACTCGGCGGTGGGTGATGACAATCACATCGCCTACGGTCACGGTTGGTTTACCGCCGATGTCGACAGCCGCGGTCTCACCAATCTGGAGGTCACCTTCACGCTCATCAGCGAGGCGCCCGTGGACGTTCATGTATCGGACGGGGGCGTGGGCCTGAACAACATCGGTCTAGGCCTGGCCAACACGACGCGCGTCGATTTCCCGACCAATGCAGGCCGGGGTGGGATGCAGATCAAGGGTCGCCACATCCAGCCGGACGCGGCGCTCTTTGTGAACGGACGTCGCGTCGATGGAGAAATCATGTGTACCCTCGGCGGCGCCCTGCCGAATTGCGACGAGGAGAAGATCACCATCACCCTCGACGCAGCGCCACAGCCCGCCAACGCCACCTGCCCTTGTCCCGGCGGTGACACTCAGGAGGGTCCGCTCCCAGGCGATGAAATGCACCTGCTGCAAGTGCAGACGCCGGGTGGATTGATCAGCAATGAGTTTCTCATCTTCGAGTAATCGTCGACTCCTGGAATCGGAGCGCATCGCTGAGACCGGCCCAAAGTGTGCGTGCACAGCTTATTGACAGTCGGCGGCGTAATCTCTCCTGGGGACCTCCGCCCAGCTGCCATCAACGCAGATTGTCGCCAAACAGTTTGGTCCACACAGATCGTCTGCGCACTCATCACTCTCTATACAGATGGCCCCTTCAGCATCGCAGGCATTATTTCCTGCGTCGAAACCTTCACAATTTGTGGGAGTGTAGATAGCGCAGATTATGCCTTCCTTTCCCTCTGTAACGGGCACGTCATCGACGCAAGCGTAGCGATTGTCAAAGGGGCAACGGTTCCTACATTGAGATGAGTAACAGGCAGCATATGCAGAAAATGTACACACTCGATCGGGGAAGTCACAGAGGGCCTCGGTCGGCCTTGAAGGGCCTGAAAAGACCTGTGAGCGGATGTCGTCACAGTCACCTTCAGCTCTATCTTCTAAGAGCTCGCATTGGCCATCGGGCATACAAAACGGGACGAGGTCCGGACAGACGTTTGTCGTCTCGCTAAGGCAGCCGGGTGGGGCGACCTCGCAGCGCTCTGACAGCAGCTCTGTAAACCCCTCTGTAAAGACCTCTCCTGAGTCATTCTGATTCGTCGAATTGCACCAGGTGTGCCGAGCGTTGCCACAGTCGATCTCAAGCAAACGCCCCTCGCCGCAGCGTCCGTAAGATCCAACTTCGCACTCAGGGACGGCGTCCTCTGTGAGGGCGTCGACCAACTCTCGGTTACGTAGCAACCACATCTCACAGGCTTCGGGGTCTTCGGGGCCGCTGTCGGGTAGGAATGTGGCATCTGTGTTCTCGTCAACGGTCCCGTCCTGCCCGGTGTCCAGCCGCTCAATGACCGACGCATCCCGGGTGGATTGAGTGCCGTCGTGTCCACAACCAATCAAGCCGATATACGCGCTGTAGCTTAGGTATCTACCAACGATTTTTAGTCGCATGCTGTCTCCGAGAACGCCGTTTGACCCAATCCCGCCGACTCGTTTGCCGGTCGTGTATCGCGGTCGATTATTTGTTACAGGTGAGGTGCTCTACTTGACGAGCGACGCGCTGGAATCTGACAGAGACAACACAATCTGTAGATTGGTTGACGTGCGCCTTCCATGAATTGGTCGGCAGCCCGTCCGCGCCTTTATCGCATCTGTCTCACCGAGGAGCCTGTTTATTGGGCGGCCTTGACTCGAATCTTGTTCTTGTGGACCCGCTGACCATTGAGCTGCTCGATGGCCGCGTTTGCTTCGGACTCTTCGGGCATCTCCACGAAGCCGAAGCCCTTGGAGCGTCCCGTGTCAGCGTCCATAACCAGAGTGCAGTATTCGACAGCGCCATGGGCTTCGAAGAGCGCGAGAACCTCAGCTTCGGTGGTTGTGCGGGCCAAATTGCGTACGAGGAGCTTCATGATAATCCGTATCTAGTCATGGGCCGGCCGGTTCGAGACCGTTGGCACATGGTACCTGAAAACCCAATCGTCCACAGGATTAGGTGTCTGCTCTGAGAATCTTAGGGAAGGTCTCGTCCACAAGGGATGTCGTTGGATCAGTATCTAAGGATAGTTAGGAGACGAGGTACAGCGTCGTGATGCTTTGGTGTTGCGTATCGAAGACGCCGCCCTCATCTGGACGGATACGCGCGTTGGAAGATGTTTGTCATTCGTTGGCCTGACCGATTCGGTCCATCAGGACGCTGGCGATCAGCTGCTGCGCAGAATACTCAAACAGCATACACTGCTGTACTCCAACGACGGCATTGGACGCCCATGACGAAGCGCCGCCTCATCTTCACTATGTTCGTGCTCATCGCGATGTGCGTTGGCTTATTGGGGTGCGATGGAGCGACCTCAAGCGCCGCTGGGGCTGAGGACGCCGTCGTTCTTGATGAGGGCGGAGACGCTTTTACTGATGGTGGGTCCATAGGGGACGTTGATCCACCCACGGGCCCTAGGGAAGGGGAGTTCGTCGCGCTTACGTATAATGTCCACGGTTTGCCACCGCCCATTACCATGGATGACACCCCGGGCCGCATGGTTCAGATCGCGCCGCTCCTAAACGGCTTTGACCTAATCGGCCTGCAAGAGAACTTTGACGATCAGAACCACGAGACTTTGGCCAACGCCAGTGAGCACCCACACCAGCTACGCTTCGGCGAGCCACTCGAGGACAGATTCTATGGTTCGGGGCTGGCCGTCTTTTCAGAGTTTGAGATCACAGATAACCTCCATCACTACTACTCTACCTGCCACGGCCGCTTTGATTCGGCGTCAGACTGTTTGGCGTCTAAAGGGTTTCAGGTCGCTCGTATTCGGCTCGGTCCCGGCGCGGAGGTCGATGTCTACAATAGCCACCTAGAGGCGGGCGGTTCAGCAGAGGATGACCTCGCTCGAACGGTTCACGTAGATGAGCTCCTGGAGGCGATGACGAGTTACTCTGCGGGGAGAGCGCTCATCTTCTTAGCGGACACCAACCTGCATGAGTCTGATCCCGAGGACGCGCCGGATCTGTCCATGTTGATCTCCGAGGCGCAGTTGAGCGACGCCTGCGATGTCGTCATGTGCCCTGAGCCTGGTCGTATCGACCGAATCATGTATCGCAGCAGCGTCGATGTGGAGCTCAGCGCGATGAGCTGGCGCGTGGAGCCCAGATTCGTTGACGGTGAGGGAGACTCCCTCTCGGATCACGACGCCATATCGGCCAGGATCCAGTGGCGCAGAGTGCCTGAATGAGTTGGAGTGGTTCCGTACTGAGAATTATTGAGGTGAGTGAAGATGCGTGAAGAGGCAGAGATCGTAGAGAGCCTCGTCGAGGGCAACGCCGGTCGTAACAAGGCGGAGATCAGCGCGCGAGATATTCTAGAGCTCGCGAGCGTGGAGCTTGGACGCGCTCTCGAAGCGTCGGAGCTGTGTGACGCGCTACAGCGCATCGAATCGGGTGAGGCAGACGCGGAGGCGGAGTCCGTGATCGATGCGGCGACCTATATCTGTCATCGAGTCGCGGACAAGATGTTCGGAGACTGCATTGATGAGGCTAATGACGAGTGGTCGGAGGTCGACATCGTGACCGAGTGGGTTAACTTCAACACAGGCACTCCCACAGACGTGGCTGTGGTCGTGAGGCCGGCCTGATCTAGATGAGGTTTCTCCTCTGCGCTTAGGCGATGTGCGCACGCTCATGGTCCGCGTTTCAGGTGTATTGGTCGCTCTTGATTGGGCTAATCGTAATCAAACATGGTGACCCCGACCCCGGTCACAAACTCCGTGCCCCTTCCGAATAGGCTCTGACCACCCAGGTTGAGGTACAGAATGGGTCCGAGACCGAAAGCGACTCTGTAGGCGACACCAGGGGCGTAGATGTGATCGTCTAAGTCCGCCTCCAGCGCTGCGTCTATGCGTAGCCCCACGAAGCCCAACCAAAGCTCTGCGCCTAGGCTCGTGACGACGGCTCTTCTACCAAACCGGTAACCCAACTCGCTGACTAGGCCCGTGCCAACGACACCGTAGTCCCCATCACGATAGGTCAGCTGCAGGCTCGTGTCTGCGGCCGGCCAATATTGATGAAATGATGCACCCGACCCCGTGATGGGTTTTGGTCCTCGGTAGGGCCTAGCCTCAGCTGGGGGCGGGGCCAAGGTCAATAAGCACAGCAGGCAGCCCAGCGTTGAGAGCGAGGGATGAGCGCGCTTGATCAACATGTCAGGTCCTCCCTCCGATGGTCACGCTGAACGTACCGGTTGGTCATCGTATTAGGTCATACCGGCGAAGGCGCCAAATTCGTTCCCTAGAGAATCAGATAGGTGCAGCGACGCGTGGACGAACGTTCGCAAACTCATGGGCGGGTCACAACGATTTTGACGGAGCTGTCTCTTTGAATGACACAACCACCACAGCCTCATGACTAGGGAGATGTCAGTCACCTCCTCACTAGCGATGTTCGCGCGTATGACTGTGGTGTACCGTGTCAGAACTTAGGTGAGGTCTGGTCACGACGCGCGAGGGAGATCGAAGATCCGGCGCTGCCGCAGTTGGGGTTCTATCGCGCCTAGGACACAGCGATCAAAGGGGGGATATCATGAACAAATCGATGCTTAAGGCCGGCGCTCTCGCGTTGTTTCTTGTCACCGGGTGCGATGGGGGTGACTCCACAAATTCAGGCCAAGGTGGTTCAGGTGGCGCGGGTGCCGAAGGTGGTTCAGGTGGCGCGGG
>CALELH010000526.1 GCA_937902595.1 uncultured Myxococcales bacterium | reverse complement strand
CCGTCGCCAGGGCGAGCTGTGCATCGAAGGCGACCTCTTGGGCCTCTCTGGGAGAGAAATCGCGGTTGTGGTCGAGTCCACACTCTCCGATGGCTACGACGAGGGCGTCTGACGCGAGTCGACGCAATTGGTTAACGCTCGTCTTCGAGTCAAAGGTCGTGGCGTCATGAGGGTGTACTCCCGCGGTCGCGCTTAGGATCCCCGGGTATCTTTTCGCCAGGCTTAGAGCTGCTTCGCTCGTTTCGGCACTCGTCCCCGTGACGACCATATGACCGACACCTGCGCTCAGGGCCCGATGGATGACTTGGTCTCGGTCGGAGTCGAATTGTCGATTCGTTAAGTTCACTCCAATATCGATCAGCATCGGTCGCGGCCTCCCCTAGATGAGAATCCTTTTGCCTGGCTCCTAACTCCATGTAGAGTTAGCGATAAACTCAATTGGAGTACGCATGTCTTTACTGGTTTACAAGCTGATTCACTTAATTGGCGCGTCGATGATGCTCGTGGCGATCGGTGGTCTCTCCTTACACGCGATCTCGGGTGGAGAAAAAAAGCACGATTGGCGACGCCCGGCCATGATGACCCATGGATTCGGTCTTTTGGTCTCCTTGGTTGGCGGCTTTGGGATGCTGGCCCGGATGGGGATTCATTGGCCTTGGCCTGGTTGGGTTCTCTTCAAGTTTATCGCCTGGATCGCGTTCGGTGGGATCACGATGCTCCTGTATCGAAATGACAAGCTAAACCGAGTGGTTTGGTGGTTGTCGATATCCTTGTTTGGCGTTGTCGCCTATGTCGCCCTAAACAAACCCTTCTAGGGATATTCAAGGCATTAAGTCTGGATCCAAAGTTGTCGACCACAGGCGCTTTCCCTCAAGGTTGTGGAGCGACATGTTCAGCTTATTTGTCGTCGGATCAATCTCACCCATTCCATAGAATTGTAGTCCGTCCAGTGGTGAACGACCGGGCCTGAGGCTTCGAGGGATCCCCAGGAATTCAACTGAGGGGCCAAAGGTCATGTCATGGGGGTTGGGGCCAAAGGTTCCAGCGTTAATGGGACCAGCCAGGAACTCCCAGAACGGATCGAAGTCCTTAAAGCCTGCTCGCTTTGGATGATAATGGTGTGCTGCCGCGTAATGAACGTCTGCGGTCACCCACACGACGTTACGCACTCTCTTTTTCTTCAGAGTTTGTAGGAGCTGCGCGATCTCATGTTCGCGGCCACGTGGGCGGCCGGATGCTCCGTTTGACACCCCGTCATAGTCGGTTCGAGCGTGGGCGACTTGAAGACACAGCGGTTGAGGGCTGGCGATGACTTTCCAAACTGCGTTTGAACTCTGTAGCTCGGCCGAGAGCCATTGGAGCTGCTCTGAACCGAAGAAGGCCGTGGATGGGCCGGGCTGCTCCTGGCGGTTGCGGCTGTTTGCCCCTCGAGCGCTCCGTGCGTCGAGGACGAAGACATCGACCAGCGGCCCTAAGCTGAGACGTCGAAAGATGCGCCCAGGGGCTTCAGCCCGTCTCGCGATTGGCGTGTATTCAAAGAACGCTTGCCTCGCTCGAGCTGACAATAGATCGCATTGTCTGACTCGATATCGGCGATCTCGAAGTACGCGACCGGGCCACCAGTTGTTCTTCGTTTCGTGGTCGTCCCAGGTATAGACCATAGGTACGTCTCGCTGGAGCGCTCGGAGATGTTCATCGATCAGGTTGTAGCGAAAGTTACCCCTAAACTCTGGCAAGGTCTCCGCGACCTTCGTCTTCTCTGGGATAACGATGTTATGCCAAACTCGGCCGTCATCCAGACCTTTGCGGTCGCGCAGTGGTGCATCTGCATAAATCACGTCGCCACAGTGGACGAATAGGTCGGGGTTGGCCGAGCGCATCGCCTTGAATAGACGCATCCCGCCCACCTTCGGGTTGATGCCAAAACCTTGGCCACAGACATCCCCCGACCAGACGAACCGCAGTGGCCTCTGGGCTTTGACCGCAGGGATTCTGAACTGACCAGATTCGGGTTTAGACATGACACCTGACGCCAGATCTTCGTAGTGCACTCGGTAGTGGATCTCTCGACCTGGAGGCAGCTCAATGAGCGATAGCTTACTGGTGTAATCAGTGGCGCTCAGCGCTGCAGGACCAGCGATCTTACGGACGTCTCTAAAGTCTCGATTTGTGGCCCACTCAACATGCATGCGAGCTGGCCTATCACAGCGACTCCAAATGACAGCTCCATCCATAGACAGGTCACCACAGGCGACTCCTTGGTCGAGTCGCGGCCTCCGTGAATCTCTGGTTATGACGCCTGGTGCCTTTCGGGGAAGGCCAGCTACGACGAGACCCGCCGCTCCAGCCAGAACAGTGCGTCGCGTGGGGCCCTCGTGGGGGTCATCGGGACCGGGAGGTTGCGTCGGATGAGCGCCCATGGTCTTCGGCTAATCCCAGGTCAGCGCGAGTATGCCACCGGTCAGCGTGAGCCCACCGCTTACGAAGAGTAGATCTGCTGTGAGCTGGTTTTGGTGCATGTCTTCTAGGGCTCGATCATACTTTGGCTTGTCTTCTCGGCTGCCGTTGGTGATCGCTAGATCCTGAGCCTCGCTTCGGTCGAGCAGCGCTCTAACCCCAAAGTAGGTCCCCAGGGTCGCCGCAGCGACGCCTATGCCTACGAGGGTCCAGCCAGGCCAACTCTGTCGGTATGCATCTTTCTCGCTCTTGGCGTTGACCAAGATGAAGGTCCGCTCGAGATGACTTCCGTCTGCGAGTCCAGTGGAGACGACCTGGGATACAAAGCCTTCCTTCGCGATCTCGATATTGTAGGAGCGTGCTTCAACAGGGTGGCGCCGAAGCGGTGTGGCTCCGACGAATGAGCCATCTAGACTTACGGTCGCGCCGTCAGGGACTGAGGTCACCGTAAGGAGTGCACCTACTGAGCTTGGGATGAGGCTGCCGACAACCCGATAAGTTTGACCAAGCGCCGCGACTTTACTTCTTGAAAAGGGGCGATACCCGGACAAGTCAATGTCTATTTGGCGCCTCCCGGCCGAGACCTCGCCAGACCATGGTGTCTTCCCGACCTCCTGACCATCTATTCGGACTGTTCCTCCGTCTGGCGTCGACTCCACCTTCAAGCGTGGTCGAGTTAACTTCGGCTGAATACGATCGATACACTGTCGAGCAGCTTCGCGAACTGGAGGCGGAGCGCTGTGGGCGTTCAGAGCGATCTTGCAGTGGAGTAGCGCTTCTTGGAGCTGTCCAAGTTGCTCGTGGCACTTTCCGATGTTTACGTCGAGAGTTGGATTCGGACGCAGCGCGTTCGCCTCTTTGAATTGTGCGAGGGCCCCCGTGTAGTCGCCTGCTTTGTAGAGGCTAAAGCCTGACTTTCCAAGGGTGCGCGCACGTTGACTGTCGCCCCCCGCCTGGCTCAAAGAGGGGATCGTCATTAGCGCGATGATTATGCAGCACAGTCTAAGCATGTCGTAACATCGGAAAAGTTCGGTATCAGACGTATCACAAAAGTCTGATCTACGCCTTAATTCAGCGTCTAGGGGACCAGCTGAAACTCAGGGTTGAGGGTAGCTCGGAATGTCTGTGGAGACTGGAAACGAACTCGTAAACGCTTAGATTGGAAGCCCGTCTTTCGAATACTGAGCCTCATACTCGGTGTATCGAGGGGGCGCTTGATTTTGAGTGGGGTAGTACCAAGTCGCTCCTTACCATGATAGACGGCGGCGCCTCCGGGCTGACTGGTAATTTGAATCTCAACGAGCTGTGGGGCAGCATCGGGCGGCGTCGCAGCATCTCTGATTACAGGCTCAGGGACTGCGGCGTCTTGAACGACCGCCTCGGTCGCTCCTGAATCTTTGACAGGAGCGCTGGGAGCGCCCACCCCGAAGAAATAGGCCCCAATACCCAGACAGACGAGGATGAGAAGGCCGAGCGGAGCCATGGATGCCGTCTTGGTTTGGCCAAGCTCCAGCGACTGAACTGAGTCACGGAGCTCAACAGCGCTCGCGAACCGAGCGCTCGCGTCCTTCTTCATCAAGCGGGTGATCACATCAGCCATGCCCTTTGAGAGGCTAGGTAAGTGGCTTCGGATAGGCTCTGCTTCTACATGGGCCTGCTTATACAAAATCGACATAGGTGTGGGCCCGTCGAAGGGGGCAAGCCCGGTCAGCACATGGTAGGCCACTATACCCAGGGCATAGAGATCCGTCCGTCCGTCGACCTCGGCATCGGAGAACATCTCGGGCGCCATATAACGCGGTGTTCCGGTCATGTTGGCCATAGATGTCGCCGTCTCATCCGTTGATTTAGCGATGCCTAAGTCCATCACGGTGAAGCTACCGTCCGGGCCAATTATGAGATTGGCTGGCTTTAGGTCTCTGTGGATGAGCTGATTCTTGTGCAGCACATCGAGCGCTCCGCAGACCTGGACGACGAGACGTTTCGTTGTCGCCTCATCTAGACACTCACCACGCATGAGAAGATCGGACAGGGGCTCGCCCTCTACGAACTTCATCACCATATAGTAGACACCCTGCTCCTGGCCCACAGCGTAGACGGGGACGAGCCGAGGGTGCTCGACGCTCGCGAGTGATCGTGCTTCGTGCATGAAGCGCGCGAGAACGCCCGCGTCGGCCCGACTGGCGAGCATCGCCTTGATCGCGATGGGCCGGCTCAATGTAAGATCCGTGCCTCGGTAGACGACCCCCATTCCGCCGCGTCCAACCTCTGCGTCGATTCGGTATCTACTTTCTAGGATGACGCCCGGCTGGAATGGAGACCGGTCTCCCGTGAGAGGAAACTCACATTCAAGACACACCTCAGCGTCCGGAGCGCAGTCTGCTCCGCAGGACGGACATTCGATCTTGTCTTGGGTGTCTTCCATGTCGCTCCTTGGGAGCCTATACTGTCAGAATCTGACCCGCACCGGAAATCAACTTTCAGACACGATGAGTAAATCTTCACGATCAAGTTGTTTGAGCTGTGGTGGCCGTCTTAGCCCTGAGGACAAGGTCTGCGGTTCCTGCGGCGCGAAGAATGTAGCCCCCGACGAGCCGGCTGAAGCTTGGATTGGACGGGTCATAGACGGGAAGTACGAGATCGATCGAGTTCTTGGTGTTGGAGGCATGGGGATGGTCTTCGCCGCCCGGCGAACCTTAGTCGGTGACGAAGTTGCCTTGAAGGTATTGTACCCGCGCCTACTGGAGAGTCGCCTTCAGCGAGACCTGTTCAGGGATGAGGCGATCGCTTCAGCGCGGCTCTCCCACCGCAACGTGGTCACGGTGTTTGATACGGGGTTTTCTGAGGAGACTGGTGCGGCGTACATCGCGATGGAGCTTCTGAGAGGAAAGACTCTCAAGGTGCTTCTGCGTGAGCAGGCGCCCGCGGCTCCTTCTATTTTAGTGCCCATCGCCATTCAGGTTTGTAAAGGTCTCTCCGCGGCTCATCGCGCCCAAATCATCCATCGCGATTTGAAGCCAGATAACATCTTTCTGGAAGAGATCGCAGGCGGTGAGTATCGCGTTAAGCTCGTCGATTTCGGCATCTCAGCGATGCTGGATGTAGATCGGAGCGGCGAACGCCGACAACGACTGGGCACACTGAGATATATGTCTCCGGAGCAGTGTCGTGGTCGCTCTGTCGACGCGCGAGCAGATCTCTATGCCTTGGGCGTTGTGCTGTATGAAGGCTTGACCCGGCGGCGTGTGACAGGGAAGTCAGTCACGGCGGTGTGCAATGAGGTTCCGCAGATTCCAAACGTACTCTTACCGACGGATGGTCAGCTTCCTCGGGCTCTCGAGGATCTCCTGATGCGAATGCTAGCTAAGGAGCCCGATGAGCGACCTGACAGCGCTATGGCGGTCTCCGAGGCGCTCAGGTTGACTCTGAACGCTGAGGCGCCGTCCCTCGAAGCACCACCGAAGAGGAGAAGACTTTCACCTGCCTCCTCGCAGCCAAGCTCCTGGCTGGGATGGAGGTTTGCCGTCGGTGTTGGGGTGATTGTCGGAACATTGTGGGGCCTGCTCAGATGAGTGACTGTCGCGATAGAACTTGGGTTGTGCTCTGCAACCCTGCCGATACACGGAACGTCGGTGGGGCGATACGCGCCGTGATCAACGCTGGCCTAGCTGGTATCAGGGTGGTCACCCAAACCGAACTCGATGGTCGCGACCTACATTGCTACTCGTCAGGCTCCATCGAGTATGGATCGGTCTCATTCTTCTCCTCTGTTGAAGAGGCCACCGCGGATTGCGCGCGAGTGATTGGAACGAGTCGGCGTATGCATGACCCCGACTCACCACCGGAGTGGCCGGCAGCAGGCCTCGCACAGAGACTGGAGTCTCCTGCAAAGACGGCGATATTGTTTGGCGCCGAGAGAACAGGGCTCCTCAAATCGGAGATCGATTTGTGCTCCGCGCTCGTCCACATTCCGACCTCTGAGACCTATCCGTCGATGAACTTGGCCCACGCCGTCGCATGTATTGGCTACGAGCTGGCTCGACCACGTGATGCGTCAAAGGTTGGGCCCGCCCTGACCGATGAGCCGCCGCGCTTAAACGCGGCTGCGAGAGACGCGTTTTACGGACAGATAACCTACATTCTACAGGACCTGAATTACCCGCCGGGGCGCAGCGCACCCGCGTTTGTGAGAAGGCTTCGCAAGATAATGCATAGGGCTAATCTGAACCAACAAGAGATCAGTATGCTGGGGGGAGTCTTCAGCGAGCTCCACCGTTTGGGCGGCATAGCGGGCGCCGCGGGGCATCTCTCAGAGAGTGAGGATGAGGGCCGCGACAAAGATCGCGAGGCCCATGACAGCGAATAGCGCCCACTGCCGCCACTGCGTCGACGGGGTCGATGACAGCGGTTCACCGATGGGGGTCCAGTCTGATCGCTCCGATTGAAACTCCAGCATCACCAACGCCTCGTCTGCGGTTTGATATCGACGTATCGGCTCTCGATCGATCAATCGCTCCACCAGTCCTTGTAGAGATGGTGAGATATCCGAACGATGTCTTGAGAGGGGGACGGCGGTGCCCGTAACATGGGCCGCGAGCATCTCAGCGAGAGACTTCCCCGTGAATGGTCGGGCGCCGGTCAGCAGCTCGTAAATCGTCACACCGAGGGAGTACAGGTCGGTGCGAGGGTCGAGTGTGCCACGCATGATCGTCTCTGGCGCCATGTAGGCTGGATTTCCAACGACCTGGCCGGTCATCGTGATCGCGGTTGGATCCTCATCGCCATCATCTAGGTGCTTCGCTAATCCGAACCCCGTCAGACGAGAATGAACTGATCCATCAGGACGCACCTCAAGGATGATCGCGTTCGGCGAGATGTTTCGATGAAGCACATGCTCGCGGTGCGCCGCATCCAACGCACGCAGGCAGTGTCTAGCGATGGTCTCGCAGGCGCTCACTGGTAGGCGGCCGTTGAGCCGCATGTGATCACCGGCGGAGCCGCTCGCGAAGTATTCTAGCGCCATATACGGAGCGTTACCTTCGGCAAAACCTGAGTCGTAGAGCCGCACTAAATGGTCATCGCGTAATCGGCCCCAGGTCTCCACCTCTCGGCGGAAACGTGCATGGTCCGAAGGCTTGGTAATCGTATTCTCAGGGAGTAAGCGCAGTTCAACTTCACGCTCGAGGTGAATCTGGCGGGCCCGAAAGGTTCGGCCAGCTCCCCCGCGCTGTTCGATCTCCTCTATGAGTTCGTATTTGGAGGCGACGATATCGCCAGGCCCGAGGGCTTTTCGCGCAGCGATGTCGTCTCCAACGACATAAAGTGGAGATTCATCGTGAGGACACCTGTCCGCCATTCCGTCGGGAAAGACGCTCTCACATATGGGACATATCAGCACGGTCTCACCATGCCTGCAGACCGCTAATGAAGCAAGGTAAGACACATTGTTGAAGCGTCGAGTTTATCCAGACCGTCGCCTGGAGTGTGCCTACCTTAGACCTACGCTGAGCTGGAGTTGTTGACTCGCCGGCTCACCGTGCCAATGATGGGCTAATGAAGGTTAAACGAACCATACTCTGGTCAGTCCTCTTCGTCACAGGCTCAGGATGCAGCCTACTGCCGGATCCTGATCCGTATCCATCAGGTGACGCCGGCTCGTCTCAGCTCGTCGACGCGGTGGTGGGGCCGGACCTTCGCGGACTTCCGCCCATAGACGACCCGGCGTTTAGAGATGCAGATCTCAACGATGCCCGCTCCACGGATCCTGTGCGAGACCTTGGAGTCAGCGCTCCTGACGCATCGACGCCGACGGCGCCACCGAGCTGTCAGGAGGGCTGTGAGACATCGGATCAGTGCAATGCGAACCACGAATGTGTGGACGGGCGCTGCAGGTCTATCGATGACTTTGATATCTGCCGAAACCCAGACTATTGCGTGGCGGCGCTGAGCGGCTGGACGACCCCCTGCCGGACGGACGTTGACTGTGGTGATGATGAGACCGTGGTCTGTGTCCGTGTCGGTCAAGAGGGGCGGTGTGCTTCGGTCTTCTCCGCGTCTGGGTGTGTCGACCCTGACCTTGTGGAGATCGTTCGACTACGGTTTGCCGATGAGCCCGTTCGCGTGAGCGTTTGTGGTCAGGGTAGGGCGCTCTGCCGTGACAGTCTCTGTGTGTTGAGATGCGAGGTTGATGAGGATTGCGTCGACAATCAGCGGCCCCTCTGCGACGTCGACTCTGGACGGTGCGTTTGCTCTGAGGACAGCTGTACGCGAAACGCGTCCATCTGTGGCCCGGCCGGTCGCTGTCTCTGCGTCGGTGATGGCGACTGCGTCGATGGGCCTGTTGATGTTTGCTATAGCGGCCAGTGCGGGTGTTCCAGCGCGGCCATCTGTCCCGAGGCGACACACCCCGGTACTCAGGTCCTCTGCCAGCCCTAATTACTTCCAGTAATGTCGTACAGCCGCGGTGCACGTTTTATGAACGCTCGCAGCTCTTCTTCTGTCCAGATGCTGTTAGCACGCCAGTCCAACTGGGCCATGTCCGCGAGGGTATGACCGAGGATGGTCATCTCGCGCTCATCATCCTGGATATCTCGCAATTCGGTTGTGAACACTCCATGATCGAAGGGCTGTCCCGGCGCTGATTGTAATTGGATGAGGTGCTCATGCTTCCCTTGCTCCTCATAGACGAGAGCTCGGTGAATACAGTAGGGGTTATTGCCTGAACGGCCCAGGGTACAGTGGGATGTCCAGGTACAACCAGCCCGGCATACGTCGGAGTAATAGCACGTCTTGCAGAAGCCCCAGAGGTCATCATTTGTACGCAGACGGATATGGTTGACCTCCGGCGCCTCCATGACGACGTCGGTGATGACGTCCTGATTTGTGTATCCCCCAGTATATTGATCCGAAGGCAGTGAGGGGCACCCTTTGATCTTTCCATCTGACTCGATGCCGATGCAGGACTTACCTGCTCCACAACCAGACCAGTGGGACCCGAGCTGGCCGCCATAGCGCAGCATGGACTCGTAGGGACCGAAATACCCCACGTTATTACCAGGAAAGAGACGCACCCCATTTGGAGTCAACCGCTCGTTCTTTACCCAGGCTAAAAGGGGAAAGAAGTCGAGTAGGTCGTATGGCTGGAGGAGCATCTGCGGCCGGTCTGCGCCGCGGCCCATGGGTACGGTAATTTGGATCTGCCAGGCCTGACTGCCGGTATCAACGAGCATCTGAGCCAGGGCAGGGATCTCGGGAAGAGACATTCGATTGACTTGAGTATTGGTCGTGAGACGAATCGGGCTCGCTGCGATTCTCTCGCAGCTCTTCATCGCGTCTTCCCATGAGTTTGGAGCGCCTCGCTGAAGTTCGTGAGTCCGGGATAAACCATCGATGGACACTGAGATGCTCGTGATCCCGGCGTCGATGGCGCGCAGCAGGCGGTCTTCGCCTAGCGCGCGACCGCCGGTCGTCATCGTACAGGCCATACCTCGACGAGTGATCTCGGCCGCGATCTGATCCCAGTCCTCGCGTAGGTATGCTTCACCCCCAATGAGGGTCACCTCACGTATTCCGAGATCCTCTAATTGGCGAACTACATCCAGGCACTCTTCAGTGGAGAGTTCGACGTTGCGTTCAGCACCAGCGCGTGAGCCGCAGTGACGACACCCAAGATAACATTTAAGTGTAATCTCCCATACGCAATAGAGTGGCTTCGGGTCGTGGTCGTCCGTGCGCCCGTGCCTAATGAGAGTGTCGGGGCGCTCTATGAAGTCTGTGTTACTCAGCGTCTTCGGGTGGGGCTCCATACTCGGGCTGAGATCCCAGGTCGGGGGCTAGGTCTAGAGCAGCATCCGGGCCAGCGTCAGGCTCTGGAGCGGGTGGGGCTCCGTATTCAGGTTGCGGTCCAGGATCGGGGGCTGCGTCCAAGGCGGCGTCAGGACCGACGGCCCCATACACGGGTTGATCGATGGCGAAGTCATTCCGCTCCATGCTCATATCCGAGAGTGGGCCTCCACTGTCCGACTCGGGGACGCCCATATCTGTCGAAGGCATCATTATGCCCTGGTCACCTCGCGATGGATCCTTGTCCTCTAAGCAACCAGTCGCACCCAATGAGAAGGAGAGAAGACCTGCGGCGATCAGGCCAGATCGACCTTTACGGATACGATCCAATTGCGGCGGCGCGGCCGGTGGTGCACCTGCGACGAGCTGGGCGCCACAGAATTGGCAATCCGTTTCAAGCCAGCGCTCTGCCAGGAATATGTGTCTGGCACATTTAGGGCAGCGGGTGAGGCCATCCCTAGAGACACGGTAACGCTTCGTCATGATTCTCCCCCCGGTTACGTCCCATCAGCGATATGCTTCGAGATTGGCCAATACGACGGCTAAAATCAACGATGTCCTGGGCATTTCTTTGCCCCGATCCGAGAAGACTGAGACCACATCTGAGGTGTTCTATTCGCTGGTAGATATGAAGCGTCTGAGTTGAGTGTTCGAGCGCTCACGGGCAGTAGAGGCCTTCGCGTCATGGATATTGGGCTACCCGAAGCGTCTCTCGAATAGGTTATTTTAGCCTCAAAAACACGAAAAATGACGCACTGCGTTAAAATCCTGTTGACGCGTTATGACGCGGTGCGTTAATGTCTCTCCAACAACAAGAAAGGACGACGTCATGTCTAACCTCGCCGAGAAGTTACCTCGTTTTATTCGTGAAGCTCTGGAAGACGCAGAGACCCGCGGCCGCAAGATCGTTGATCAGGTCGATTCTTGGGTAGATGAGACTCTCCCGAAGTCGGTCACAACGCCTCTTCGTTCTGCAGAGGGCCTCAAGCTTGACTCCCTCCGTACGGCCGCTGAGGCCGCAGGTGATGAGCTTGTGACTTTGGTCAAGGGTAAGCTCGAGGTTCTGCGCGGTGGTAAGGACGACGTTAAGAAGCCTGCTGCTAAGAAGCCTGCTGCTAAGAAGCCTGCTGCTAAGAAGCCTGCT
>CALELH010000525.1 GCA_937902595.1 uncultured Myxococcales bacterium | reverse complement strand
GAGGGGCCGATGCCTGATCCATTTGGAGATCCTGTCGCCAATGACGTGATGGATGAGTCCCAGGGACACACCGGGGGCAACGCGGATTACCATTATCACGCCTTTATTGAGCCCTCCTTCCGTGACACAGACGGCGACGGTGTACCTGACCTGTATGACGATGAACCGCTCGCTATTCAGCAGGGCCCATCACCGATCTTAGGATACGCCCTCGACGGGTTTCCCATCTATGGGACCCGCGGCTGCCTGGACGCGGCCTGCGAGCAGGTCGTTGAGTTCAAGAGCAGCTGGGAGTCGACCAATTACGAAGAGGGTACCGTGGGGTGTGAGAGCAATCGCCAGTGCACCAACGCCAACGAGTATGTCTGCGCCAAAGCGGTCGTGGGCGGTGAGCTGACGACGGCGTGTGTCTTCAAGGACTACGCTTGGGATAACCACGAGTATCGCGCCCAGCAGGGCGACGGCTGGCTCGACGAGTGTAATGGGCGAATTGGTCCCGATGGCACCTATCGTTACCACGCGACGACGAGTTTTCCTTACTTACTCGGGTGTTACCATGGCGTCGTGACCCAGCAGCTCGCGGGCGGCTGTGGTGAGGGAGGCGGAGGCGCCATGGGACCGGGCGGAATGGGACCTGGTGGAATGGGACCCGGCGGGATGATGCCGCCTGACGGTATGGGCGGTGGGCGTCAGCCTCCACAGGAGGCCATTACGGCCTGCGTGGGACTCGCAGACGGAGATGCATGCACCGTGAACATGGGCGGGATGATGATCGATGGCACGTGTCGCATGCCTCCAGGCAGCCAAGAACTCGCCTGTATTCCCGCCATGGGCCGCCCCTAGGACAAGAGCTGTCCAAGCCTAGCGGCGCCGATGCGGCGCCGTTAGAGCTCTCGCTCCAGGCGCTGCCTCGGCGCCGACATATCCCCCATCAGGAGTTTAAGGTCCAGCCGAGGTCTTCTACGGGGTGTCGTCGTTTTGATGGGTTCATCGATCTCGCCGAGCTGTGACTAGGCCGGTCCCTTATGGGGGCTGGTACGCAGGTCAGATCTGTAGCGAGCGAGTCCCGTCGTCACCAAAGGTCGCGACCGGTGAGCCTGCGTCCTCGAGGATCCGCATAAACAAGTTCGCCACCGGCTCGTTATTGTTCTCCTGCCCTCGAACGTCGACGTAACGACCCGTCTCGAGGCCACCTG
This sequence comes from uncultured Myxococcales bacterium, assembly GCA_937902595.1. Classification (GTDB taxonomy): domain Bacteria; phylum Myxococcota_A; class Bradymonadia; order UBA7976; family UBA1532; genus UBA1532. Next base: position 5,679 of record CALELH010000525.1, on the reverse strand, counting down.
CGCGCCCGGCCATGATGACGGGGAGGTTGTAGTGGAAGTGTCGGTTCCCATCCTCGATCTCGCTCGAGAAGTAGACCGTCGTCTCATCCAGCAATGAGCGGCCTCCCATATCGATAGCTGACATCTGCTCCAAGAGGTGCACAAGAATAGAGATCTCCCAGACGTCGATTTGAGCGATCTTCTCGAGCTTCGCAGCGTCATTCTGGTGGTGGGAGAGTTCGTGGTGCCCCTCGCGCATCCCCGCCTCCGTATGTGCGCGATTGCTCCCGCCGTTCCCGAACATAAAGGTGCCGACGCGGGTGAGGTCACAGCGCATCGCTTGAACCAGGATGTCGAGCATCAGTCGTGCGTAGGCGGCGCGATCCCTGGGGGCGCCCGCGGGCGCCTCTAGGCTAGGCTGACACACCATATCTGCGTTCTCTGCGTCGACCAGTCGGGTCTCTACACCTCGGATGCCCTCCATATAGGCGTCCATGCGATGTCGATCATCAGCTCCGAGCTGCGCGTGGATAGCGCGAGCGTCGTCCAATACGAAGTCGAGCACGCTCGTTCGACGCCTCAACCTACGCGCTCTCGCTTCAGCGCTGGCGTTGGGATCAAAACCGCCGAAGAGGCGCTGGAAGAGGAGTCGTGGGTTTGTCTCCTTGGGTAGAGGCGTGCGTTCGTCTCGCCACGAGATGTTGCGGCTGTATGCGCAGCTGTAGCCAGAGTCACAGGAGCCGGCGTTTCCGCCTCCTTCGCAGCCAACCTCCAGTGAGGCGAAGCGCGTCTGATCCGCGTAGTGATTCGCCAGGATCTGGTCAGCAGAGATGCCGATGCGCACGTCTGAGGCGTGCTTATTGGGGTGCACGCAGGTCAGGAATGTTGAGGTGCCGCGCGCGTGGTCTCCGGGGCCATCGCCTTGAGCTGATCCGGCGTGATTATCCAGCCCGTTGACGACCAATAATTGGTTCGCCAGAGGTGCCAAGGCCGCAAGGGATGTGTTCGCTAGAGTCATCGGTGACAGGGCGCCAGTCTCCGACGGCCAAAAACGAGCCATGTTAAAGCCGTTGGGCACGTAGAAGCCCAGGAACCGTTTGGGCGCGTCCACCCCCTGGCCAAAGGCAGTGTTTATGACTGACCCACCGGAGAAGACCTCGAGCCAAGGTAGGGCGAGAGTGGCTCCGGCGCCGACGAGAAAATTACGGCGAGAGAGTCCACGCTTGGTGCCGATGATCGCAGGCGCCTTCTGATTATTCTTTTGACGACTCATTGTGCGCCCTCCTCAAGTGAATCATCGCCACGGATCGTAAAGAGTGGGCTTGTGATGATAGCTTCGACGACTGACGCTGGTGTGTAGTCCGTAGCGGCCGCCGCCTCATTGACCTGCTCGACCAGGCATCGCTCCTCTTCTGCGAATCCACGACCCATTGCGTAGGTCAAAACTTTGTCTATGGCGCAGGGGCCAAACCTTCGATTCTGACGGATGGCGGCGCCAAGACCTACGGCGTCGTCAAAGCGGCTCTCGCCCACCAGCTCCCCAGCCGGCTCGATCAAGACCCCCTGATCTTCAGTGCGGAAGGCGCCGATGGCGTCGAACTGCTCCAGGCCGAATCCAATGGCGTCCATATGAGTGTGGCAGGCCGCGCATGCAGGGTCCGCGCGATGCTGCTCAAGACGCTCCCGGAGAGGCGCGTTCTGATCTACCTCCTCGATGAGGCCCTCTACGTTTGGTGGAGGCGCGGGCGGGGCGCTGCACAGCAGCTCTTCGAGGACCCACTTACCGCGCTTCACGGGCGAGGTTCGGGTACGTTGTGAGGTGGCTGTGAGCCAGGAAGCGTGGGTCAGGATACCCGCTCGGTTTGCTGCGGGGAGGTCGATACGTACGAAATCCGGGCCTTCGACGCCTTCGATGCCATAGTGCCTGGCGAGCCGTTCATTCACAAAAGTGAAGTTGGCGCTGGCGAGGTCCAGCAATGAGTACTCACCGGTCCACAACTCATTAAATACGAGCCGCGTCTCGGCGAGCATCGCCGCTCGCAGCTCTTCGTCGAAGTCAGGGAAAAGCTCATACTCGGGGTCAGCGGTTTCGGTCTGTCGCTGAAGAAGCCATTGGGCGCCAAGGTCCTCGATCATCTCCTGGCTGCCCGGTTGCGCGAGCATCTGCCGGGCCGTGGCGACCATCCCTTCGTCCGTGTTCAAGTCTCCTCGCTCCGCTGCGTCCAAGAGATCCCCGTTTGGAACCGAACGCCAGAGGAAAGCCGCGAGACGCGTGGCTCTCTCTGTGCCTGTGAGCGGGGCGCCGGCGTCACCACCAGCCTCCACTCTGAAGAGGAAGTTGGGTGATAGCAGCAGCGCGTGCACCGCTTGGCGAACACCTGCTCGAAGACCCTCATCTTCTTCGAGCTCCGCGGACATCAAGGTCCAGAGCCGATCTGATTCAGCGTCAGAGACGCTGCGACGCCACACCACCCTGGCGAAGCTGTCGATACCTCGCCGAGTACACTCTTCAGCCTCGGCCCCTTGCCCTAGATCGCATTCAGGAAGCCACGTCGTCTCAAAACGACTCTGGCCAGCGACTCCACCACCTCGCGGCCCTTCGATCTCGACGGCGTCCACCAACATGTTTCGGTCGCCGCGCTCATTGCACTGACCGGCATCAAATCGCTCCTGACTACAGTAGTAATCGTTTAGAAACCGCACGGTGACCACGTTAAGGCCCGGGTTGAGTGGAAGAGGGCCTATCTCTGTTACGGCGTATTCTGGTCGCTGCGTGGCGCTCTCAAAGGGCCCGTATGGTTGATTATTTACGAGGATCTGAAAGCGCACCGGGTCAGGCCCGGCCTGACCACCCGCGACCCTGGCTCGGATAACATAATCACCTTCAGCTTCTAGCTGAATTTCGGTGTTGAGGTCCCCATTGCTCCAGACGTTCCAGTGGTCCCCAGAGGCACGTCCAACGGCGCTCATCATGTCGGTCTCTGCTTCACGAATATACAAGCGCGACTGCGCGGATGCTTCCGGAACGAGTTCGACAGCGAGAGCCTGCGCCGCGAGGTCATACTTCTCTATCAAGAGTGGGCTCACCGCCAGCGCATCTGCGATGTTATCTAGGCCGTATGCGTTGTCCTCGGGCGGGAAGTCATCGGCCGGGCTGGACTGGCTGCCGGTCAGGTCGCGTATGGCGTTATTGTATTCGAGTCGATTGAGTCGATGGAGCGCTTTGCGGCCAGGACGATCCCAGCATGGTGACTCATCCGGTGGCTCGATCGGCTCGAGATACCGGATCCACTCCGCGAGATCATCTAGATTAGGTTTGGCGTCATCGCCCTCGATGAGCTCCGAGTATAGGGGACCGCCCGGAGGCATCTGAGCGTACTGGCCCCCAGCCGTCCCACGCAGGAGATCAAGAAGCGCGCTGTTCTCTGGTTCACCTGAGATAACCCAGTCGTCCGGATCGAGTAAGAGCGCTTGAAACTGCCCGAGGCTCTCGAAGAAGGGGAGGGTTTGACCGGCGGCGTGGCAGGCACCGCAGACCGGAAGCAGAGCGGCGTAGACGCGTGGCGTCGTCCACTCTGTCGCTGAGTTACCTCCCTGACCACCGGCGCCACCTTGTCCGGCTGCGCCACCTTGCCCACCGGCGCCACCTTGTCCGGCTTCGCCACCTTGTCCGGCTGCGCCACCTTGACCACCGGAGCCACCTTGTCCGGCTGCGCCACCTTGCCCACCGGCGCCCCCTTGACCACCGGCGCCACCTTGGTCGGTGGAGGTTTCTCTCGGTTCATCACCGCAGCCCAGACAGAGCAGCGCCATCAGCGCGTAGCAAAGTCCCCATCTCATCATGAGAAGACGTGGCACAAGCATACCTTTCTTTAAGATCCCCGGTTTCTAGACACCTGTTGGCGGTCCTGAGCCGACCAGAGCGTCAGGATACGTCTTTTTTATTGTTGATACCAACGGACTTAACTTGAACCACAAGGGGCCTAGGTGTTCACGCTTTCCATCGACGCTCTTGTGTAGGGTGATCAGATGGCCGATGTGATTCGTGGTGGCCTATGGGCGGTCGATGGCTCAGCCTCGCGCTCAGGCTATCGCTTTCTGATATCGCAGCCGAACTCAACTTCGACTTCCCCGTCTAGGTCGCCACAGACGTCTGGACACAAGACGATCCGACGAGGCATCGCTGGATCGTCGAACCGCCACCCCGTTGGATCTGTAGCGCAGTCGTCGGTGTTGAAGAGCGGTATTCGCATACCATCAGCGTCTACGAAGTCGACGTTGACGCGTTCAAAATCAATGACCGCACCGACGGGCTCGGGGATGTCAAAGAGGCAGGGGATGTCCGACCCAGATGCGACCCGCTCATTCAATTGCTCGAAGATGGGTGACCAATCATCTTGGCATAGGTTGAGGTTTAGCCCGCCCGTCGTCTCTGTCAGTGAAATGTAGGCACGACCTCGGTCGTCGCCACAACTGCACTCGATACCGTCGGCCTCACCAAAAGCAGCGCATCCGTCGACGTAGTCCAGGGGGTTTACGATGCTGTGGACATAGAAGTCATCTGGGAATCCAAGGGCGATCAGGTCGTCCCGACTCACGGCGCCTCGGTGGTCATCGTCACTGACGAAGATCAGATGCATCCGGGCATCCGGTCGCAGGAATCCGCTCCAAGCTGGGAAGGTCTGCATGGTCACCGTCAGCGCGTCTGCGCTGTGAATAGGCTCTCGTACGTGGAGGTATGTCGGTGAGTCAGTGTCTGGGCACCCTGGTGCGCCGCTCAACGGTGGGGGGACGCAGATGGCGTGATGGTCGTGGAGCTCAGGGATGTCGACGCCACCCTGTAGATCTCGATCGCTCCCGATGAGCACAACGCGATAGTCGAGACTTGAGTTTCCTATGCGCGCAGCGAAGGCGTTTAGATTCGATTCGATGGTCGCGATCTCATCGTCCATGCTCGGTGATGAGTCGATCGCCCAGACGATGTCGACCGGTCGTTTTGAGCCTTGAGCGCGCGCGGTGACCGTTCCGCATACAGCACCGTCGGCGCGGTTCATTTGGCCAGCGTCATTGGCCACAGTGCTATCCCTGAGCTGACCAACGTCTCCATCGCCAATGACGAGCATATCCCCTACAAATCCGCGATCGCGATCGCCCTGATCAGGCATAGCGCTGTCTTTTAGAGTTCCGTCATCGCTCTGACAGCCGACGAGGGCGATCAGCACAAGGAGTCCCCACATAATTCTCACAGCGACACCCCGGTCATGTAATGGATACCTGAGATGAGTGTGTGCCTATGTCGCGATTGACGCAAGCCGCCCTCCGGAGACCGATGAGATTCTGTTTTCGTGGAGTCGCTGGAGATGAGGAATCGTCGAGGAGCGCGTCGTGTTGGTCAATAGATCCCGCAGCGTCTTAGGATCGACGTTTCCCCCGGTCACCACGGCGAGCTTTCGCTCACCTGATACTTGGGGGAGCGCCGCCGTGGCGAGAGCTCCAGCACCTTCCGTCACGAGACCTTCCTCTCTAAAGAGTGAGATCATCGCAGCTTTAACCTGAGCTTCCGTCACCGTGATGACGCGATCCAAGAGTCGACCACAGACTCTTCTGGTCACTAGCCCGGGAGATTTGACGCGCACGCCATCGGCGATAGTGATCGCAGGTTCGGTAAAGGGCCTGAGACCCGCGAGGGTCCGTCTCATT
>CALELH010000524.1 GCA_937902595.1 uncultured Myxococcales bacterium | reverse complement strand
CTTTGAACGCGAGGTTTGCCCTACCCAGCGCAGGCAATTGCCAGGGAAGCTCAACGAGCGATGTTCGCGGCCCTGTAGACCGGCTGCTCATCCAAAGTGCTCAATCAAACGGTGTTTGGACAACGCGTCAGACCATCGAAGGGCCATTCGAACGCCCACAGCGCTACGACATCGAGCCTCCACAAGATGAGAACGCTCAGACACGAATCTTGGCCTGCAATGGGACCAGCGAATCCTGGGTCAATTATAGTCCCCATGCCCTTAGGGCGAACACCGGTCAAGCGACCAAACTCAGCTTTGCGCCAATAGAGCAACTCGCGTGCACAGACACAATTGATCCAAGCGGCGCTACTCAGAGAAACCGTTGGGACGACGCGAGCGCGTTCGGCTCGTCCCACCTCTTGGAGGACGGGCTGATACTTTTTGGCGGAGTCCGAACCTTCGACCAGCCTACAAATCGCTTCTCAAGCCAACCCCGCAGCTCCTGGGCGCTCTACAACGAGAGCGGAGCAGACTTCAACGCTGAGCAGAGTCCAGGCGTCTCAAGCGCCCAAGCAAGAGCCGCCGCGGTCACCATTCCCTTTCGACATCAAGGTATCGAAGGCGCCGCCGTAATCGGAGGCGCCTCCAGACTTGAGCGAGATATAAGCTCTCCCCTAGGGCCTCTGTCTCCTGTCATCGAGGGGAGCGACTCTTCGATGGGCGGCTGCCTCGACGGGGTCGCCGCCGTATTCATCGGCCCAGAGGGAGAGGTCACTGACATCAACACGCCCGTTTTTGTCGGCCGAGCCTTCGCCGCCGCAGACTCCATAGGCGGCGTCAGCGTGATCGCAGGTGGTATCGAATGCGGAGAAGGCGTCCACGCCGCCAGTGACCAGGTTGAAGTTGTCCGAGACGGGGCAGTGGAGCGACTAGAGTTGCCGGTTCGTCTCGCCGGTGCGTCGGTGACCGCCATCGGAGCGGACCGCTTCCTCCTCTGGGGCCATGACATCAACAATTGTGGCCGGCAGCCTGGTTGGCTCGTCTCGACTTCGGGCTCTCCCAGTGTCGAGCCTCTCACCCTCGATGTGAATATCGGCGATACCTGCGGCGAAGCTCCGGCGCAGTGCCCGACGTGGCACTCAAGTGGGTATCACACCGCCACCGCGCTCTCTGGCTCCCCTGCCCAAGTGCTGATCACCGGCGGGCTGATTGGCCGGTCCAACGGACTCGCGAATAACCCGACGGTCAGGGCGGAGTGTCCAGGGAACGCCTTCGTCCTCGCGATAGACGGCGCACAGGCTCAGCTCCAAGCAGTGACCCGTGAGGGGGCGGCTCCGTCAACGCAGCGAGCTTTTCATCGAGCCCTCCGGGTCGGCTCAAGCGTGATCATCAGCGGTGGGTGGGTGGCAACCCAAGAAGACGCCAACGGCCCTCCAACGCCCGGGGCCCTCTATGCCTCGAATCGCTGGTTCATCTTCGATGAAGCCACACGAACTCTACGAGAAGGTGGTCGCATGGCCAGAGGGCGCCTCGGCCATCAAGCGATCCCGCTCAGGCATAATAGACTACTACTCGCCGGTGGATTGAGGCCGGGCCCCTCAGCGGACAGCCCCTTCATCTTCGAGGGGGTCACCGAGATCTGGACCGGCGCCCCCGCGCCGGCGGGCTGCGCTGAGACTAGCGGTAACTAAGGTTGATCGTAGCGTCGCCCTCTACGATGAAGTGACGACGAACCGTCTTCATTCCGTCGGGTGTCAGAGTCGCGCTGTATGAACCGCTGGGGAGCGTCAGCTCATGCTGGTGGCCCGTCTGGCCAAACTGGGTTCGACGCAGCCGTTCACCATCGGAGTCGTAGATCGTGACGGTAAGCGGCCGAGCTGGTGCTGCGTAAGTAGTCCGCACGGTGTTGCTCATACTGAAGAACAGCTGGGCGCCATGGCCGATGGCGATGGCAGCCAAGGCGACGGCCAACCACTTCAGCCATTTGGGACGGTCAGTCATCTCCATCAGTGTACCGGCTCACCGGCCTCATTAGACTGGATGAACAGGCCCGTCTCCGGTTCATGTATATGCCGCTCGATATCGACCAAGACACCATCTTCAACGACGTAGACATTGAACTCTGCCCGATGACGACTCCCTGCCCTACTCGCGCTCGCGACCTGAATCAGCGGGATGTCGCTGTTCGGTACAACCATCCTCTTAAACTCATGATTATGTCCGTGGACCACAAGATCAGGCCAAGACGCCTTGTCTCTAGAGAGAGCAGCGATCACCGCGTCAGCGTCTTCTAGGCGCCGAGTAGACTCCATACGTCGTTTAGGCTCGGGCAGCAGCGGGTGGTGAATAAGGACCATACAGAACTGGCCTTCATCGCGCGCGTCGCCCAGCATCGTCTTCAAGTGCGCTAGCTGTTGCTCACCGACTCGACCTGTCGCCATGAAGACCGGTGTGATTATCGCGCTGTTTAGACCGAAGATAGTAAAGCCATCTCCAGCTCTCACGACGGGATACACATCTTGCCCAAAGTCTGCGTCCTTAGGTTGCCAACGACCAAAGCTCGACTCAAAGAGCCCATCGGTCACGGCCTCTTTCACGTAATAGTCGTGGTTCCCTGGTACCAGCGTCAGCTCATCGGGGCTAAACCGGACGCTCAGTAGCTCCCCTACGCGCTCAAACTCAGGCTCTAAAGCGAGGTTTACAAGATCACCCGTACAAACCGAGTGATCAGGCTCAGTCGCTTTCACCGCGTCCAGTAAGCGCTCGAAGATCTCCACCCGATAATGCCTAGATCGGTTCAAAGCGAGGTTGATGGCGCCAGTCCAACGCTTATTGAGGAACCGTCCCGGCCCGACCCCCTGAAGAGAGAGGACATGGGTATCGGAGAAGTGCGCGATTCGAAGACGGCTCATTGTGCGCTCCAACTCAGCGCATACTCATTCGCAGCTTCGTCGAACCCGTCGACCCCAATGTGCAGTTGAGTTGGCGCACCGAGAACCAACCGAATCACCTCCGTGTCCTCTTCTGTACGGCTGGCTCCGAGCTGCTCTCCCGTATCCGCATCTCGCACGACCAGATCTAAATCTCCTTGGTCGTTATCGAATGATAGGCGCACCTCGAAGACACCTGCTGGCGCCGCCTCCAATAGAAACCAGTCCTCCGTGAAGGCGCAGATCGCGCCATTGTACTCCCCCAGCGCGAGGTCCAGAGGAGTCGCGTTTCCTGGCGCCTCGTTCGACCTGTCGTCGTCATCAATACAGGCAACTCTCAGCTCAAGAGGCGCAGAAGATTGGTTATTATTGGGTCTCACGTCCGGAACAGTCCGCTCAGGGTCGAGCACCGCGACCACATTGGCCACGAGAGGGAACATGGCTGCCACGAAGCCCGGCAACATATCAAACGCATCGGGCAGCGAGATCCGCTGGTCAACCTCGATTACGCTCGCCCCCTCGATCAAGGGCAAGAGCGTCTCAGCCAGGACAGTGTCCTCGGCTGAGGCCGACGCATCGGAAGACAGCAAGTAGCGAATCGGAATGTTCCGGGCGTTGTCGCCTCGTAGATTCGAGACCCTGGCGCGAACGCGCAGATCGCCCGACGGCTGTACAGAAGCTCGAGAGAGATCGATCGCTTCTACGGCGAGGTCCACTCCGCTGACCCCCGAAACCCTAAGTTGATAGATGTATTCTCCCTCTTCCCCTGCGATGACCCCCAAGTAATAGAAGCCGTTCTGCCGGGCCTGGTGAGCGATTCGCCGATCGTCGGTGTCAACCTCGACCCCGTCAGGGTCCAAGAGCGTGATCGTAAGAGGAGCCTGACCAGCGGTGAGCTGCCAGCTCACAGTGTTCCCTGCCGGTATGGCGAACCGATACCAGTCCTGACCACCCGCGCAGAGCCTGAGGTCATGCAGGCCATCAGGGAGCAGCTGAGCGGCGTCCCGTGTCTCATTCGGCTCGAAGGCGTCATCCTGACACGCTTCCGTGTCCTCGACTGTCAAGCTCAGGCGATAATCATTGGCGTTCACCATCTGGCCGGGCCTCACATAGACTCGGAGGAGATAGGCCCCAGCCGCCTCAGCTCGCGCGAGGCCGACGCTGTCCACTCCAAGTATGCGAGTGCTCTCATCGAGCAAGGTCTCACCATCTGGCGCATACAAGGAGAGCTCAAGGTCTCCATTCTCTTGGGCGTAGTTGATCTCTGCGGACAGACGCTGACCCGGCTCAAGCACGATGGCATACCAGTCATCGTCCCCATAACAGGAGGTCAAGCCATCATAGACACCGGCCAGCACAGGCGCGGCGAACGTCGCCGTATCCGGCTCATGGGGGCTGCCGTTCGGTTCAAGTCTATCGGCCATGCACGCCTGCTCGGCGTCGACTCTTAAGGGCGCGAACCCGGCGTTATCGTCGTCGGACCCCTCCTCGACCTGCTCGGTTGTATCGGCCTCTATCCCGATGACGACGATCCCATCCTCAGTGTCCGCCGGTAGAGAGAAAGTCCCCTGGACAGCTAGGGCGCTGCGCGCTGGGATCGCGCCGACCTCAATCCTGCTTAGGAAACCCGCGCCCCGAATATCCGGGGTCGAATTAAGAAAGACCCCAGCCTCGCTCGCTGGCGCCTCCGCGGTCCCAAGATTCACAACCTCAAACTGAGCGCCGATCATCTGCCCGGGTTGAGCAATTTGCGGAGAGAGGGAGAGCGCTCGCACACGTAGATCAATCCCCTCTGCGACCACGCGCTCAGTCAACTCCAGATCATATTGGAAGCGCGTGCCGGTGGACCGCACTTCGACCAGCACGTTCCGCTCTACCCCAGAAGGCATCGCGAAGGCGTGAAGTGATCCCTGAACCCCTTCGCCAGTACCAAGAACATTCAATTGTCCATCAAAGACGTTGAGCTCTAGGGCTCCTTCGTCGATGTCCCAGTCGGTTCGGGCGTCTAGGACCGCGTGAGGCGAAACCGCGACTAAGTACCAGTCCGAGTTCCCACAAAGGCCCAAGCCTGCGTAACTGCCCAACTCAATTGGTTGAGCGCTCGCTGAGTTGTTATTGGGCTCACGATCGTCCTCCGCGCAGCCCCCGCTCGATCCGGTCACCGTGATAGCTTCCAAGCTGAATGAGGCGTTATTGTCTTCACTTGTCTCGCCAGTGAGTCGGTTCGCGGGATCTGCGATGACACCGACAAACCAGGCCGGCACCTGCTGGTCTAGATCAAGCGGGACCTCATAATCTGCGTTGACCGCGCTCGCCTGGCCACCGTCGATGTTCATAAAAGAGTCCATCGCGATGACCCGATCTTCGGGCCCGTAGCTCTCATCAGCGCTGAGCACCACGATATATTCGACGATGCCCGTCGGGTCGTTCCCGCCATTACGAACGCGCCCCTCTACATGTAATGTGCCGCCGGCTTCTACCGAAGCGGGGCTCGCGACTACATTGTCGACGACGACATCCACGCTAGGCTCTCCGCCCAAAGTAAGGGGCTGCTGCAAGGTGCGTCCATTGTTTGCCTCGTTGACATCATCTGTGCTGTTCGTCGGGTCGGCGACCGCGCTGATCCGGTAGTCCCCCTGAGCGAGCCTTCGATTAATTGGCAGCGCCACATCCAGGGTGACCTCAGCGCCTGCAGCGAGTCCCTCTACGTTCAGGGAGTGAATCTGAATGGGCGCCTCACCGGTGAGCGCTTCAGCCGTAAAGCGTACGACAAAGAAACGCTCCACTGACTGGTCACCACGGTTTATTAAAGTGATCGTGCCCGGGACGGTCTGTCCCCAGTACACGCGCTGCAACTGGAACTCCATGGATCGGACGACCAAGTCCACGCCTTCGACCTGGCCGGGCTCTACGACTCGAATAGGATCGGCCCAGCGACGGTCATTATTTGTCTCTTGCTGCTCTTCGATCGACCCCTCTGCATCAGCGACGGCGAACAAGTGCCAATCGCCTGGCGTAATCTCACCACCGATGTCCATCAAGACGCTTACGGTCTCGCGGTCACCGGCCCCGAGGGCTAGATTACGTTTACCTCCAACCACGATGTCTTCCGAATCCAAGACGTCGTCACTGCTCATCGTTAAGGTGAAGCTACCGGCGCCAACGGGCCGATTTCCGTTATTACCGATGCAGACCTCTATCTCGAGTTGATCATCCAGCTGAGTCGTCGCCGTCACATCAGGGGGTAACGAGTTAAATGCAGGGATACTCAATCCACAGATCACGAGGTCGGGACCAGTGTCAGTAGGGTTTCGGATCTGTAATCGCCCAGCCGTCCAACCAACATTACTCTCGCGATCAGCGTCACCGATGACGAGCTCGGCATCTGCGACGACGCCAACGTGGTAGTCGCCGGTCTCGAGTTCACTTGGCAGAACGACGGCTAACTCACGGCCTTCGGCGCGTTCAGCGCTGACCGGCTCACCCTCCGCCATGCGTCCAGCGACAATATCGGCCTCATCTAGGACTCGATCAGTCGAAAGGATGATCGAGTAACCCCAATCTCCAATGACAGTCGCTCCGAGGTTTTGAATCGACCACGTGACGGTGAGTTCATCTCCAGCCCGCGCCCGCTGTGGGGTACTAATTACATCAGCCACAACAAGATCGGCGCCGCCCGCGGCAGTGACGGTGAGGTTTGCGGTCCCTTTGCGCCCGTCATCCGATTCAACCTCAAGCTCAACGGTATACTCCCCCGGACGGGTATACACATGGCTCGGCTCAGCCTCGTCAGACGTCTCGTCATCACCAAACGTCCAGCGGTAGCTCAGCTCTGCGTCAAGTCCGGCCTGAGCCAACGCTTGAAAGGTCACCCTCATCGGGGCGTTACCCGTTAACCGATCGGCCTCTATACGCACCTCTATGCTGTCGGCCGAGTCACTGGAATCACAACCAGTGACCGCAGCACACAGCATCACAATGAAGGCGCCCAGGGATGTGTAGGTTCTCAATTCGATCATGTCGTGACGATCCTGATTATCGTTGTCTCTGGCCGAACTTTCGGCGTCCATCTAATGCAATGGTACGGTCGAGCTATGGCCCTAGTGCCTGAAAATTATCGCTAACAGCACCAACGAAGCAAGGAGCCCGCGAACAAACGACCTACGGTCGGTCTCTCGAAACGCTTGACCCCTGCTCCAGCGGGGGCGATAACTTCGGTGGGGTACTTATCGCTCATCAGGAGGAATTCGCTTGAGTAACGGGGACAAGAAGCCCGGAATCCGAGACATCCGCAGCCTGCGGGAGAAGTTGGGTATGTTGCAAAAGGGCGCGGCGCCTCCCGGTGATCGCACCACAGAGGCAGGCCAAAATCCTTTCAGCGCCGACGGAGCGGAAGAGGTCAACCAAGATGGTCGCTCCGATCTCGTGGAGAATCCGGACGCTATGGCCGGCACAGACACCGCGGTCAGCCGTATTTCGGACGACTCCGCTGATGCTCCTGCTGACTACAGTGAGCCAAGCGACACGGCCTCAATATCAGACGTGAGGCCGTCGGCGCCGAGCGCTCCTTCGGGCACACCGAGCTTTGATGTGTTTCAACGCGACGCTGGTGGACCGCTCGGCGGTGAGCCCCAAAGCGGCAACGCTGATTTCGCCAACCCACTCCAGGTTGGTGTCTATAATGAAGCAGCCGCGATGGTGAACCTGTCCTCTGAACAAGAGGCAGAGCTGAGCGCCTATGAGCATCAGCAGAAAGGGATCAAGCCATCCGTCGCCATGGGGATGACCTTAGCGATCGCGCTGACAACCCTACTGTTTGGTTTCTTTATCGGTGATGTTCGTAACGCTCGTCGTATGATCAACGCTCAGATTGACTCGTCTGCCCGCGTGGCAGCCAGCATGGAGCTGCTGCTTGAGACCTACGACCAGCTGAAGCCCCTCGTCACATCGCTTAGAAAAGGCGATTTGGACTTCGATCGTATCGGTAAGATCCCTAAAGACCTACCGAAGATCGACGCCGGCGGCATTCTGAATTCACCGGTTCCACTCAATCCTGATTTAAACCGCCATTTATCGAATTTTATTGGCGACCTGAATGAGCTCTTCGCGCAAACGAGTCATCACAGGATGGTGACGCTTGGTAGAGATAAAGCTGAGCTGGAAGGCCTCATCAGCGGCAATGACTTTACTAAGCATCAGGCGTTCGCCATCTCGTTTACGCCGACCGTCGTGCGTCGCAATAAGCCATACGTGCCACCTCGTGGCAGGCTCGTCGCCCTGACAGGTAAAGCAGAAGCTGGCGCTAAACGAGGCGAATATGTGATGCCAAGTGTCGACCGGAGGGGCCGGATCGCCAAGGTCGATCCAAGAAATCTTATCATCGTGGACAAGTCAGAGTTCCTACCCGGTGGTAAGGCCAACGCTCTGACACAGTATGAGCAGCGCACCGTCAAACTTCAGGCCCATCTCAAGAAGATGGAGCAGTATGAGGACCTCTTCCGGGACACACTTAAGAAGCAAGCAGCCCGCGATAAAGTCTTCTCCATCTAGGTCTCTCGAAGACAGAGCGAGATGTCTCATTGAGCGAAGAAACCGGCGATAGCCCCACCTCAGATGAAACCGAACTCAATCAGCTGGGTCTTGTAGGCCTGGGTCTCATCCATGAGATGGGAAACCCCATCACCGCGACTTTGCTTGGTTTAGAGCTGCTCAGAGAACAAGTTGAGACAGGCTCTCTGAATGACCCAGAGGCGATCGCTCAGCAACTGAATCGGCAGATCACGCGAGTCCGTCACATGGCCGCCGTCGTATCTCGATTCCGGCAGTGGATGCACAAGGAAGATCCTTTCATCGAGGTCATTGATCCAGAGAAGGTCGCGAACACGATCGTTCGGATGCTGCGCGCATCTCTGGACGCGACGGGCAAAACAGTCCCAGTTGTTGTCGCGCCACCAATCCCTGTCGGGATGATCAAGGCAGACCAAATCTTCCTGGAGCGCTCTTTAACCTGTGTCTTGATGAACGCCAGCGAAGCGGCAGCACTAGGCAAGGCACCCAGGGGCGATGTCCGAATCTCTTTCTGGAACGATGATAGCTTTGTTGGGGTAGTTGTAGACGACAACGGGCCCGGCTTTGAGTCCCTCGAGACCGCGACGCTCTTAGGAGAATCAACGAAGAAGGACGGAATGGGGGTCGGGCTCGCGCTGGTGAGACAGATGCTTGAAGCTATGGGTGGAAAACTCCACCTCAGCAATCGCGCTACGGACGGAGCGTGCGTAACTCTGATGCTCCCACGCGCAGGGAAATCCTAGCCCAAGCGCGGGCCATAACGAATCTCCATAGCTCACTGAAATTGAAGGTCTGGAACCGAGGTCGGCGGATCTACTCTGCAGACTCGGTTGCTGCTGGTGCTTCTTTAGCCGCAGCTGCTGGTGCTGCGGCTGCTTCCGGTGCTGCGGCTGCTTCCGGTGCTGCGGCTGCTGCCGGTGCTTCGGCTGCTGCCGGTGCTTCGGCTGCTGCCGGTGCTGCGGCTGCTGCCGGTGCTGCCGGTGCTGCGCTCTGCTGGCTCGTTCCCCGAGTGTCCTTGGCCGGCTTCGACTCCTTGGACTTCTTGGGCTCCAGAGTGCACGTAACGCCACCACCTTCGAGCTGCGGTCGGCCATGCGGGGTCCCGATATCTTCCAGCTTCGAGGTCAACTCAACCAACTGCTTGACCCATCTGTCCGTAACCGCGCGCTCGCGACCACGCATACGCACTACGAATCGGACACGGTCCCCTCCCTCTAGGAAGCGCCGCGCATGGCGTAGCTTTGTGTCTAGGTCGTGCGTATCTGTTTTCGGGCGCAGCTTAATGATCTTCGTCTGAATATGCTGCTGCTTCTTGGTTCGCTTACGTTGCTCGTAACGGAAGCGGCCGTAATCCATGATTCGGCAAACGGGTGGTCGCGCAGATGGCGCAACCTCCACCAAGTCCAGGCCCTTCTCTGAGGCAATGCGGCATCCCTCATCGGGAGACATTACGCCAAGCTGATTTCCTTCGTCGTCGATCACCATGACTTGCGCAATGCGTATCTGGTGGTTGATCCTCTTTCGTTCTTCCAAAGTTTTCCAGGTGCTCCCTGTGCCGTGAAATCATCAACAATCGCTGTCGTGACTCATAACGGGACCCGGATACCCTGTCAATCTCCATCTGACCTTTGATTTCGACTCAATGACGAGACCGCGATACGATATTTGCGCATAACTCGAAGCTTTGATAGACACAGCGCGAGGCTTTAGGCGCCATTTTCGCTGGTGTGAGAGGCCGCTTGGGATCCAGCCTCCGACCGGTGGCCGGAAATTCGGGGGAACAATATAATGTATCGAATACTTCTCGGAATATTGATCGCGGCCGCCACCGGATGCGTCGACGACTCCAGTAGCGATGGAGACGGAGAGCGGGACCGAGGAGTCATTCAAGACGCGGAGCGTGACGTATATTATGTAGACGTCCGACGCTTCGACCTCGGCATCGGTAACCAACCTGACTTTGGCCTACTGCCCGACGCGGCTCCAGCGCGATGTCTTCGTGAAGGCGCGGCCCTGAGCGAGACCTACAGCGGTGACTCCATCGGCGGTCAAGAGGGGCTGTCGGCCAACCTAGATCTTGATGGAGACGGGACGCTCGAACTCGTATTGCGCAGCCGCGAAGAGCAAAGCTATTCGTTCGCGTTCATGTCGGGGCTCCCACCTGTCGAGATTGGACGCTTCTCATTCGAGACTGCAGGCGACGCCCGATTCATGACGAGGCTGCCCGGAAATCGAGGGATTAATCGCCCGATTCGGTTCGGCGACTCGACCGCGGTGTACGCCGTGAGTCAAACCGAGACAACTCTAACTATCCTATTCGCAGACAGTGAGACCTTTGAAGCCCTCCAGACCTTCGAACTCATGGCGAACGTCGACACATTTGACGTCATCGCCGCGGGCCAATATCCGGCGGTCCTCGTGAATCTAGCCGATGGGGGCTGTGTCATACAGGGAGTCACCGCTGAGGGCCCAAGCTTTACTCGAGACAGCTGTAAGGTCCGCCCCGGGTGGGACGTCAATGGCGATGGAGTGCCCGAAGCGATACGACTGGGTAGCGCCGGTTTGGCGCTGTTTGATGTCGTCGTAGGCGAAGACATCGCGGTCGAGGCCGATCATCACGCTCGTGCTGCT
>CALELH010000523.1 GCA_937902595.1 uncultured Myxococcales bacterium | reverse complement strand
CCCCACCTGCACAGTTCTCGTCCACGCCATTGCCCGGAATCTCTCGCGCGTGGGGGCCAACCTTTGGGTCCTGATCATCACAGTCACCGCCACCAAGGGCGTTAGAGAAGCCGTCCCCATCACCATCCAGTAATGTCCTCAGGAAGGTTAGGCTAAGCTGGCTTGCTCCACCCCTCGCCATGACGACTCGACCAGAGCGAGCCCAGTCTAGATCAGTTGAGAACAGCGCCGTGGTGACGACCAACGCTGCGCCGGCCAGGACAAAGTTAGCGATGCTCACCCAGCGATAAGCGATGGCGAGTCGATAGATCGCGAAGCTCGTGGTGACACTGGATGCGAGCCACAGAAATCGCTCCAACCGCCAAGCGCCTAGATCGAGGCTCGCGACCGAATAGATTCCGATGGCGGCGCCCGCTGTGATGATGATGAAAGGCGTAAGCACTACGGGAAGACCGAGCAGTCGGGCCTCGGTGCAGAGGGCGGTTAGAATACCCGTCATTACTCTGAAAACCGCCAAGTAAACGAGCCATCCGACCGCTAGCCCCCCCATGGAGAAGAGTCCCACGAACGCGGCGGTAAGTAGTCGTTGATTGAACTGGTGGGCGATCGCCCCTCCCAGCGAAGACACGACCACGAAGACAGCGGCGGCGAAGATCAGCGCGAGGCCTCGGCTGGCGAACTCAATTCGAGACGATTCGGAGGCTGGCTCGTCACCATTGGGTGAGACCCACCGTGCCCACCCCTTTATTGGAGTGACCACCTCGAAGAAGGCTGGAATAATGAGGGCGAGTGGGGCGAAGACTAAAGCTGCGACCGCGCTCACGAGTCCCACTGCAATCGATATTGACTGAAATAACGTCGTGCCAGGCCCATTGAGGCTGACGAGCGCTTCAGCCGCAGCGGTTGCGCCGAAACCCGCGAAGGTGGCTGCCGCAGCAGTGAGGATTGAAGATGAGTATTTATCAGACACGATGGCTACTTAAACTCTCGGCTCCTCGGCTGTCAACGTGATGGATACGAAGAGCGTATGCTTGACGGCCCACCCGGTACGGGGCAAGGATCCCCTCCCGTGATGCAACTACGAACATTTGTGGCCCTGTCTCTGGCGTTATTCGTCTGCTTTACAGGGTGCGATAATCCCACACCGGGCATTGAAACCCAGGTTGACGCCGGCGCTGATGTCAAGGTGCCGCCCAGGGTGACGAGCGCGCGAGTGCGGGTCGATAGATCGCTCATGGAGTCCTTCCAGGATGCGTATGTAGGGCGACGCGGGGCTGTGTTCGGACCGGGGATTCCAGGCTGGAGCCGTCTTTCCCAGCTCACCGGACAGCCGGCTTGGCATCGCTCCACTAAATTGGATGGTCGAGTCGCGGCCTGGTTTGATGGGATCGGTGCGACGGTCGGCTTTCCGATTGGGCCGGAAGGGCCGAGTTTACGGATGCTATCCGTCTGGCTTTATCCAGTCGCGCCGCGGCAAGCGGCGAGCGTTTTCCTTGATGATAAGCCGCTGGCGACGATTCAACTTAAATCAGGATGGCACCGATACGACTTTCCTCTTCCCCCATCTGGTTTGGGGGAAGGTGAACACCGGCTCCGCTTTTGGTTTCGGTTCTCAGCGGTACGTCGGCGAGTCAAGACGCCTGCAGCGCTCGGAACCATTGAGCTTCGTGCCGCTAATGAGCTGCCGAGTCCTCAAAGCTGGTTTTCTGTCCTCGAGAGCCAATCTTCACGTCCACTCGCAGGGCCACCGTCTCGCTGGTCGCTGGGCACTATGATCCCACCTGAGGGGCACATCAGTGCTCGCGCGCACGTTGAGAGTGGTGGACCGGTAGATTTCATCATCCGAGTTGAGGAGGACGGTGTAGGCAGGCTCGAAGTGGCTCGAGTCAAGGTCACAAGAGGGCAGACCGCTGATATCGGGGCGTCCCTAAAACGATGGGCGGGGAGACTGGTTCGGCTGAGCTTCGGGACCGATGGCATGGCGGATGTGCTTCAACGTGCGTCATGGAGTGAAGTCAGACTGTCAGGTGAGCTCAACAGCTCAGAGTCGCCGTCATCGGCGCGTAATCTTGTTGTCTGGAGCGTGGAGGGGATGTGGAGCCAGGACCCACGTCTGGGTCGAGAGGGTGCTCGAGCAGCGACGCCAAATCTGGACCTGCTCTATGAGCAGGGAGCGGCGGCGTTGCAGGCGTGGTCCGGAGGGAGCGGCGCGAGAGAGGCACATACCCGCATCCTAGCCGGTCCTCGGGGCGCTTCAATCTCTCCCGAGTTGGCCACTGCGGGGGTGACGACGGGCCTTTTTACGTCGAACCCGCGATTCTCAAAACGACTACGAGATGGCTTTCAGACACGGTCTGTCCCGACAAGTCGAGGAGATAGATTTCAGCCTGAACGGGTGCTCTCCGCGTTCGATGACTGGGTCTACGCTCACGGTAAGAAACCTTTTTTCGCGTATGTCGACGCGGTCTCGATGGGCTCTTCTTCGAGACGATCCCAGGACGACGAAAGTTCATATAGCGGAAGTAACGACGTCGTTCATGAATCGCTCGCTCGAAGTGATTACTGGCTCGGACAGATGCTAGGGATCCTGGAGAGACACGGCACTTTGAGCGAAACGGTCATCGTGGTCGTAGGTCTGCCGAGTCGCTCTCTCCGAACTGCTCCCAGCAACCCGCATCGGCCGGAACGACTGTACAGTCCACTGGTGATTTGGCATCCCGACTACGCAAATAAAGGGGTAGGTCATCGAGACTTCATAGGAGCCGACTTTATGGATATTGGCGATACGATCCGGGGGCTTATGGGTCTAGACGACGCTCCTTCTGTCCGTGAAAGGGATCTATCGGCCTCACTGCTTGGCACGAAACAATTGTGGCCGACTCCCGTGGTGGCCAAGACGCCTCACGGATGGGCGATCGGCTATGGTGACTGGGTGTTTTGGCCGCGGGCGAAACCCGAAAACCGCCTCTGGCGTCGTAGCACCCATGGCTCGGATCTGGCAGATATCTCTGCATATCCAATCGTCGTGAGAGCGCTTCGGGACCGGATTGCGACGGTTCCTGGCGGTAAGGCAAATGATAGATGAACACCGCGGTAAGGGGCGATCAGAAGCTAAATGGAGCCGGCACCTGAGTAAAAGCTTCCTAGAATCTCCCCGCTGTCCTTGACAAGTTTGAGTTTGATCTGTAGCTTCCCCCGTCTTTCCGGCCTCTCTGTGTCGGTGGTCAGTATCTGTATTTTAGGAGAAGTCAGGCAAATGGCTGTCAAGATCAGGCTTCAGCGCTTTGGCGCCAAGAAACGTCCTTATTATCGCATTGTGGCGGCTGACGGCCGCTTTCCCCGCGATGGCCGGTACCTCGAGCAGGTCGGCACGTACGATCCGATGAAGGATCCGATTGAGCTTCGCTTCAAGACGGAGCGACTTGAGCACTGGCTTTCAGTGGGTGCTCAGCCTTCGGATACGGTGTCTAGCCTTATTCGTCGCTTTAAGCGCGAAAACGCGGCGGGCTAAATCTGGCGTTTTCTACTGACGACGACGTTTTACCGTTGTGCTCAGTAGTGCGTGGATCGGTCATGGTCGCGGCTTAGGCCGAGACCATCAGTACGGGGTGATTATGAGCGATATCGGCGACGATAGAACACGCGAGCTTACCGCTTTCTTGGTGAAGGCTATCGTGGATAACCCCGAGCAGGTGTCGGTGTCGAACGGCGATCGCCGTGGCGAGCCCGTTTTGCAGGTCAACGTCTCAGGACGGGATCGAGGAACGGTGATTGGTCGTCAGGGACGAACGATTCGGGCCATAGAGACCGTGCTCGACGCTGCGACTGGCGGGCGGGGTATCCCCGGGCTCGATATCTCGACCGACGAATAATGTGGGTCGCGTTGGGTCGATTCGGACGTCCCCACGGTGTGCGGGGCGAGATTCGCTTCTGGGCGTTTAACGAAGGCACCGGCCTAGTCAAAGCGGGCCGAACCATTCGTGTTGGGCCTCGTAAGGACCAGACGGTGGAGTATCAGGTCGAGCGAGTTCGACGTGATGCGAAGGGCGCTGTCGTTAAATTCGAGGGGCTCTCGGATCGAGACGAGGCGAAGGCCCTGACCAACAGATTTTGGTTCGAGCGACGGGAGGTGTTCCCAGCGCTCGGAGAAGACGAAGTGTACTTCGTCGATTTGATCGGGCTCATGGCGCTCACTGAAGACGGTGAGGAGATTGGCCGGATTAAGGATGTGCTCGATGTGGGCCCATCGGAGATTCTCGTCATCGATCGCGGTGGCCGAGAGGCGATGGTTCCGAACGTCGACGAGTTTGTGCTTAGCGTTGATCTCGA
Source organism: uncultured Myxococcales bacterium (assembly GCA_937902595.1). GTDB lineage: Bacteria > Myxococcota_A > Bradymonadia > UBA7976 > UBA1532 > UBA1532. Next base: position 2,664 of record CALELH010000523.1, on the reverse strand, counting down.
TGCTGGCCAAATCATCATCCGGCCCATTGATGGGCTGATCGACGGCTGATAGCGAGGGCGCCTTGCGATTCACCGTTTTGACGCTCTTTCCGGAGCTCATTAGCAGCTACGTCTCTCAGGGCGTAATTGGGAGAGCGGTAGACGCGGGCCTTGTAGACGTCCAGGCTGTGGACATCAGAGACTTCACCACGGACCGATATCGGACCGTGGATGACGTGCCCTTCGGTGGGGGCGCTGGCATGGTTTTGAAGCCCGAACCGGTGGCGGCCGCCATCGAGTCGGTGGGTGAGGTCGATCATAGGGTGCTCTTGACTCCGAGCGGACGACCGTTCAGTCAAGCGGACGCTGTTCAATGGTCGCACAAGAAGTCGGTAGTGCTCGTTTGTGGTCGTTACGAAGGAATCGACGACCGCATACGGCAAGATTTTGTGGACGACGCCGTTTCCATCGGCGATTACGTCCTTTCGGGTGGCGAGTTGGGTGCACTTGTGGTACTCGACGCGACCTTGCGGTTGGTGCCCGGGGTGCTTGGCAATGCTGAGTCTGCCCGACAAGAGTCCTACTCTGAAGGCCTCTTGGAGCATCCGCACTTCACTCGGCCGTCCGAGTGGAGGGGTAGAGCGGTACCAGATGTCCTGTTAAGCGGACATCATGCCCGCATCGATGAGTGGCGACGCCAGAAGTCCTTAGAGCGGACTTGGGCGTTGCGTAGAGATTTGATTTCCAGGGTGTCTCTGACATCCGAAGATAAGAGATTTCTGGCCGCGCTTGAGGCGGGTCAGGGCGATGAGGAGAATTGATATGAGTGGCATCGACACCGTCGTAAACGGTTTCCTTCGAGAGGATATCCCAGACTTCCGTGCCGGAGACACCCTAAGGGTCAATGTTCGCATCCGCGAGGGTGACAAAGAGCGAACCCAGGCATTTGAGGGCGTTTGCCTTCGTCGTCACAACGCTGGTGTGTCGTCCACCTTTACGGTGCGAAAGATCAGCAACGGTATCGGGGTCGAGCGTATCTTTCCCGTGCATAGCCCCGTAATCGAGAGCGTCTCGGTTGTTCGTGCCGGTCGAGTCCGACAGTCACGGATTTACTACCTCCGTGAGCGCTTCGGTAAGGCTGCCCGTATCAAGGAACGCCGCATCAACTAAGCGGTCTTCTCCCTCTATGACTGGGCGCTCTCCGCTCTGTGATGCGGTGATTAGATCGTCTTCAGTTCATCTCACCGTTACACGGTGCACCCGAACCTTTTGCCTTAAAAATGGTGAAAGCACCGGTGCGTCCGCATCTGTACCTCTCATTCATTTGGCTCGTGTCCAGGCATCGGGATCACGGGACTCGTCATGTTTGGGGGCTCCATGAGCCAATTGGACATCTTTAGCGTCCCGCCGATGGACGCGGACATAGGCGCAGTAGACCAATGGGCGACGGATGAAGGCCTTAACTCCATCATGGGCGTGGACGAGGCGGGCCGAGGACCCTTGGCCGGCCCCGTCGTCGCGGCTGCCGTGGTGCTACCACCCCTTCCTCTTGCGAGGTCACTGATCGAGCTCAACGACAGTAAGAAACTTTCCCAAGGTCAGAGAGACCGGTTGTTTGATGAAGTACACCGAGACGCCCTCGCCGTGGGTGTCGGATTAGTTGATGCGCCTGGCATCGATAAGCACAACATCTTGGAGGCGACTCGAATGGCCATGAGGCAGGCTGTGGCAGAGGCGTCGATCACCCTCGGTCAGAGTCCGGAGGTCTTGTTTGTCGACGGGAACCTCCCGTTGCCCAAGTACAGCGGTCAGCAATGGCCACTCGTCAAAGGCGATGGTCGCTGTTGGGCCATCGCGGCGGCGAGCGTCATCGCCAAAGTGACTCGGGATCGCATCATGCTTCAGCTTCATGAAGAGTATCCCATGTATGGCTTCGACCAACACAAAGGGTACGGAACGGTAGCTCACCGCCGTGCCCTCGCTCAACACGGTTCCAGCAGTGTGCATCGCAGGAGTTTCAAATGGTCTCCTCCAAAATGACTACACGCAAGCAGCGGGGCGAGAGAGCAGAGGCGCTCGTCGCGGATCATTACCAAAGCCTTGGTTACCGAGTCTTGGATCGAAATTGGTCGTGCCGGGGCGGGGAGATTGATCTGGTCGTTGCTAATGACGAAGTCCTTGCTTTTGTGGAGGTCCGGTCTGTGACGACGGGGTTTCTGAGAGGAGCCGAAGTCACGGTGACACCCGCTAAGCAGGGCAGAGTTGCTCTAGCGGCGGAGCTGTGGCTCGGTCAGCAGAGCGGCATTGACGCTGACATTCGCTTCGATGTGGTCAGCGTTCGCTTTCGTCGACTTCTCAGCCCGCGTCTTGAGCGCTTCGAGAATGCGTTTACACCGCCGTGGGCAGTATAGAGAAGATGTCTACGCGACGAAGAATCGAGCGTCGCCCTTGCCACGTCGACGACGGATCCATAGGATGACCTCATTGAGATGATTGTGGTGGCGACGGCCCCAGCGAGTGAAAGAATGATGTTCTCCAGACTAGCGCTCTGCTTTATCTGCGTACTCGGCGCACCCATAGTTTTGGGCACGGCTGGGTGTGATTCAGGCTTCGGCCAGCCATGTGTGATCCCGAAAACTGAAGCTTTCCGCCGAGCGTGTTCCACCGTCGATGACGACGAGGTGG